>CAYVTA010000001.1:0-83859 GCA_964454355.1 uncultured Eubacteriales bacterium
GGGAGAACGGTCTGCACGGGCATCCTCATCACGGAAACAAGGAGCTACCTGGAAGTATCTGTCAAAGCCCGATACCATAAGTAACTGTTTGAACTGCTGGGGAGCCTGTGGCAAAGCATAGAACTTACCGGGGTGCTTACGGCTGGGAACAAGGAAGTCACGGGCACCTTCAGGTGATGATGCAGTAAGAATAGGTGTCTGCATATCAAGAAAGTTCTTTTCTTCCATCTTATTTCTTAAATGACGAATGATTTTTGAACGCATTACAAGGTTATCGTGGTTCTTCGGATTACGAAGATCAAGATAACGATATTTAAGACGAAGCTCATCCTTGCTGAGTCTCGAATTTCTGATTTCAAAGGGAAGCATATTCTGCGATTTACCCAAAATCTGCAAGCTGTCGGCAGCCAACTCAACATAACCGGTAGCAATTTTTGTGTTGACTGTTTCGGAATCACGCTTTTCTACAATTCCGCTGACAGAAATAACCGTTTCACGGTTAACATTTTTCAGCAGCTCCTCATCGTGTATTACCACCTGTGTCACACCGGTGTAATCACGAAGATCAACAAATATAACGCCGCCATGATCTCGAACAACATCAACCCAGCCTGCAAGCTGAACGGTTTTACCGATATGCTCATCACGGATATCGTTACAATATAACGTTCTGTACATATACTATACCTCCTGATTTAATTAGCAAAACAAAAACATTTAATTTTGTCACCATTGCCCCGTTATCGGAAAGCAAGATGCTTCTTGATATATAATATACGCAAATTACTCATTTTTAGAGCAATTCTATATATTAAAAAACGCCCCGGGGGAATCAATGATATTCCCCGGGACGAGTAAAACAAAATTTCACCCGCGGTGCCACCCGCATTGACACGTATAAATACGCATCCTCTTTTAATATTAAATTACAAATGAAAAACAGAGTGTTCCCAACTTACTACTCATCTCAAACGTGCTTACAGTCCACGACACATTCTCCCTGACAGACTTTCCAAAAAAGCTGATTCTCTGTATATATTATAGCATATAATTTTATTTTGTCAACCTTTTTTATTGCATTTCAGTTTTACTACATACAAGCCTCACAATCAAATTGCTGTAAAATACTGTTTACTCAATATTTTAATCACATTCCAACAAATAACGAAGACCCGAAGCTTACACCTCGGGCATTCATTATAGGATAAAATATTATTTGTTAAAATTTTAATTGAGAATAGTTTTCATACCGCCACTTGTTGCTGCAAAATATTAGAGTGATTCAAGTTTTGCACTCACACGAAGAATTCTACGAGCATCAGCCGCTGTAATCTTTTTATCTTTGTTAACATCAGCAACCGTTGTAATTACATCTTCAAGTATTTCAAGTTTTGCGCTTGCACGAAGAACTATACGAGCATCAGCCGCCGAAATTCTATTATCACCATTCACATCGCCCAACAAGTAATTATCTGCATTGTTTGGTTGCTCAGTTGCTATCATTGTAGTCACGTCGGAGTTTGCAGTAACTTCAGACTTAGTAGTAACTTCGGGCTTAGTAGTAACTTCGGGCTTAGTAGTAACTTCAGGCTTAGTAGTAACTTCAGGCTTTGTAGTAACTTCGGAGGTAGTTGTCTCTTCCGGAGTTGCAGGAGTATCCGGTGTTGTTGTAGTCTCAGTATCTTCCGTCGGAGTATCAAGTGCAGCAATTGCTCTCTCCGCTATTACCTCATCACAAACTTCACATTTGCATTGTTCAAGCCCTTCAACTTCGATATCAGCAGGGATAACAATTTCCCATTCACCAACTTCATGTCCTGTTGCATCAACATAATTATCAACATAACTGTCTGCACATAAGCAAGTATATGTTGTATAACCATCTTGAGTACAAGTGGGCTCTGTTGTGAACATTACATAATCATGACCTGTCGCCGGGATTTCGATATAATTAACTATTTCTCCGCATACATTACAAATTCCGTACTCTTCCCAACCGTCCGTAGTACATGTTGCAGACAAAGCCTCAACTGTTTCAGTAAAAGGATGTCCACATTCGGTTACATCTTCAAGTCTTACTAAAACACAAATTTCATTATCAATATCAGAGGCTTCTTCCGATGAGCTTTCAGCAATAATGTATAATCTTCCCACACCGCTTTCGTCAAACTCAATAGAATCTTTATTGAAAGCAACCTCAAATTCTACGTATGAATCTCTGGAAAGCGAACCGATATTATTTGCATCATAAGCTTCATTTTCAACATCATTTAGAATTGATGTTATTACAACATTTTCTGCTACTATTGCACTTAAATTCTGAACAGTTGCTTTGAGAATATAATTGTCACCTAAATTAATAAGTTCAACTTCATTTACGCAAAGGTCACTCTTACCAATTTCAATACTTTTGCTGTTATCACTTGTATCTGCATCCGATACATCTTCAATTTCTGCTGACACTGTCAAAGTCGTGCTTGAATAATCTTCAGGTACCGGATATTCCAATGTTACAGTAGCAGATGTACCTGATTTAAGATTAACATTGACTGTTTGTGTTGATTCGGTTCCAAGAGTATCCATGACCGTAAATACTATATTTTCAATTAAGGTTGTGCCGAGATTTTCAACGCTAACATTAACCGCCGTTGTTTCACCGGGAATAATGTCAGTTTCATAAATATAAATAAAATCAACAGAAATATCTGAAAAATCATTTGCAATGAAGGTTCGAAGATCAGTAGTTCCTGATAAATATTCTTCAGTTTCTTCATCATATATAATTTCAGTCGTGTTGCATACACCAGTGAGCTTATTATCAAACATTACAGCAGAAACATTTGACAGTCTGTTGCTTCCGATTTCGCTTATCTGAACAGGCGATGACCACACACCGTCATTATAGCTTACGGTATAAAGTTCATTACCACCGCTGCTGTTAGTTTCAGTCCAAATCAGTGCGACACCAAATTCTGTTTCAATGACATTTATATTACCGTCTATTTTGCGGACTTCATCAAATACAGTATTTACTTCTCCGTCAACGACATAGTATATATTTGCCAAATCACTTGCAAACAAAACAGTCTCGCCTTCAATTGTACCATATGTTGCATAATTATATGCAATATCATTACCGTCCTTGTCAATCGTAGACACACCGTCATCTGATATTGTAAATACGTTTACATCATTTGAAGTTTCATAATCACCGTCAACATCGGTAACATACGATACATTACTTTCATTTGCAACCAAAGTGGTAATATAGTTAAGATTAATACTAAGGAGTTCAGTTTCACCAGCAATTATTTGTTTGTAAATTCTGTTATTTTCAACACCTAGCAAATCATTTTCGGCATTTCTTGCATAATATACAATTACATCATCACCGTCTGTTGTAAGGGTGGGAAGATAATCATACTCATCGTTATCGGTAAGCTGTGTGACATCTGTAAAGCTGTCATTTTCTGCATCATATTTTGCATAGAAAATTTCACTGTTTTCAAGAAATGCATCTATATTGCCTATATCATCTTCAGTAATGGTCTTGTTGATTTTCTGCCATGCAACATACACATCTGTTTCATTAGCTATAACAGTGGGATATGAATCATTATGTCCATCATCATAAACAGCGTTCGGTTCACTCCATGTATTCAAATCAGCATCGTAAATTGAATAAACAAGACGCATTCTATTGTATGTATCTCTTGTTGTGTCATCTTCTACCCATACCATCATCATACTGTCACCAAATAATACAAGCTGTGCGTTTGATTTATCATAAACACTTGTCTGCAGCGTACGGAAATTAACACCCTCATCAGCAACAGATCTTGCAGAGTAAGTTGAAACAGGAACTTCACCGTACCATTCTGATGTATCATCCGAATAATCACGGGATGCAACAGAAGTTTTCAAAACAATGGCTCTTGAAGATGACCTGCTGCTTGACTTTAATGCAGAATAACGAGAACGGGAAGAAACCGAAGTACCGTAATAACTGTCAAGAAGTGACAATTCTCCATCTATAAATTTGCCGGTTGCACTCAAAATGAAAAACTCAGCTTCCCAACCTATTTCACCTTTAAGCGATAAAGTATGATGTCTTAAAGCAAAATTGTTTTCATATGGAAGTGCACCTTCACCATATATACCTAATGCAGCGACATCGTCAACGCCCACACCGCCACCTAATCGAAGCGAAGGCTCAATTTTTAAAGTTAATCCAAAATCAAGGGGTATATCCTTGTCAGGAACAAGGCGAGCTCCGTTCGCAGTCAATGTTGCCTGAGCACCGGCCTCAACATAGAAATATGCCGGAACTACCCATATAGCAGTCTGCTGTGTATATTTAAATGTAAAACCAAAACTTCCGCTAATAAGAGCTTCTTTTATTACAAGTGAACCGTTGACAATAGTGCCTTCAATGTAACCCAATGTAGAAACCTTAAAGCCCATACTTGATGATGAATACGATCCTCTTATCAGTGAATTTTTATCAGCAAATGCTTTTACCGCATCATTAAACTTATTGTACTTATCTAATGAATCATCAAAATCTTCAATTTGATCTGTTACTGTGGTAATTTGTTTTTTCCAATCTCTGAAAATATTTTCCGATTTCCATTCGCCGCCGTCTGTCGATTTTTTTGAAAAGATATCAAGTCCTAAAGAAATTTTAACATCTGTACCTTTTACTTCTACACCAATAGGAATCTTGAATGCATTAATATTAATTTCTGCTCCGCCAACCAAAGGAATGTCGTCTGAAATTTTAATGCCGGCACACTTTGAACCTAACAAGTTGAATGTTGAGCCGGAAAGCAAAGCCTCTGTATATTCATCTTTTGTAACTTCTTTTTTAATGTTTAACTTCAAAAGGTTTGATGTTTGTCCATCAGAAGTAATAAAATATGCGTAAACATCTTTTGAAAAATCAAGTACACTGTAAATATCCGCTGAATTAAAAACACCGTTAGTGCTTGAAATTTTATGCTCTGCATCCTGAGATATATAATATATTGCAGATTTTCCTCCTGTTTTGGCTGATATAATAATATCGTATCTTGCATCTTCCGTAACAGAAAGCTCACTTACATGCAAATCCTGATAAGGATCATCACCGCTTATTCTACCGAATACAGTAGATACATATTGTTTTCCGTCAGCTGCATCTTCTCGCATAAAAGCGTTAAAGCTGTAAGTTATTAAAGTATTTTCGGAACCCCATGAAGAAATAACAGCAGAAGGGATTACATAATCGTAAAAATCAGCACAGCTCAAAATTACTTCCTGTGACTCAATCTCACTTTTTATAGCAACAAATGAACCATCTAAAGCACTTTCTCCCAAGCTACTTTTAACTGTTACACCCGACATGGAGCTTTTTAGTCCTTCTATTAAATTGATCAGACCTGAGCCTCCTTCATCATAACCTTTACCATCAATATCCAACGGTGTAATTGAAATAAGTTGTTCTGTACTTCCGGGTAATATTGTAGCAAAAGAATTTGATGCAGAAGGATCATAATGAACAGTTGAACTTGTTAATACGGTGTTATTTCCTTCTATACTTATTTCATTCCACTGCTCTTCACTTCCATCATAATAAATATCAGTAAGGCTTGTGCACAAATGAAAAGCATTACGTCCAATTGATGTTACACTGATCGGAATTGTAATCGATGTGAGACTTGTACAGCCTTCAAATGCACGATAAGCAATTGCTGTCACTCCGTCAGGAATTTCAATTGATGTAAGACTTGTGCATTTATATAAAATATAGTTATCTACAGTTGTCAGACCAGCAGATAATTCAATTGAAACAAGAGCTGTACATTGCTCAAATGCACGATAACCGATTGAGGTTATACTATCAGGAAGTTCAAGAGTTGGAAGACTTGTACACTTATAGAATGTGGAAGCACCTATACTCTCAACACTATTTGCGATTTCTATAAAACTAAGACTTGCACACTCATAGAATGCTTTATCACCAATTGATGTCACACCTTCACCAATTATGACAGTTTTTATGTAATCTCTATAGTCATACCAAGGTTGATCATAATAATAGGAATAGTCATCCATCTCACCGGTTCCGGATATAGTAAGAATGTCTGATTCCGTGTCAAGGTTCCATGTGAGATCATCACCACACTCACCATCATATGAAGATGCTTTTGACACAAAGCTTAATCCTTGCAATCCCGATTTTACTCCGACAAATTCTTCCAACGGTGCCGTTAGAAGAACAAACAACATCACTAAAAAAATGGAAATTGTCCGATTTAAAAATTTTTTCACTTGATACTTCTCCTCTCAAAAACAAATAGATACTGAATACTATCAAAAAAGCTCCTATGGTATCCTTATTCAACCATAGGAGCGAATACCACCTCTTCTTAATTTTAGAGGTTATATTTAATAGTTATTCAAGATTTGCTGATTTTCTGAGAATCGTTCTGGCATCAGAAGCGGTAATTTTACCATTGCCGTCAATATCAGCAAGAACTAACAACTCATCTGTTGACTTTTCCAGATTTGCAGCAACACGAAGTGCAAATCTTGCATCTGCAGCAGTAATCTTACCGTCGTTATTAGCATCACCTAAAACATATTCAAGCTTTTCAACAGACTGTAATTCTCTTTCTCCGCAAACAGAGCAAATGCGCTCTTCAGAACCTTCAACAACGATAGTAGCCTCCTTCACAACAGTCCATTCGCCAAAGCTATGACCTGTTGCTGCTATTTCTGTCTGTTCCATAAGGATTACACCGCAAACAGAGCACTTTACACCGTCTTCAAGTCCTGATGTAGTACAACTTGCAGGCAAGCCCAAAATTATATCTTCTACATGACCTACAGCAGGAACAACCTTGGTTTCACGAGACATAACTTCACTGCAAACACTACAATAGCTTACCAGATCATAACTACCATCTTCTGTACAAGTTGCATCAACTTCATTTTCTACAACTGCATCTGCTTCAATATGACCAGCTGCAGGAACTGTAATAGTTTTTGTTGATATAACTTCACCGCATTCACTGCAATAAACTACGGAATTATAGCTACCATCTTTAGTACAAGTTGCTGCGACCTCATTTTCTACTACTGCATCTGCTTCAGTATGACCAGCTGCAGGAACTACAACTGTTTCACCGTATTCAAATATTTCAGAACAAGCAGGACAGCACATTACCATATCATAGCTACCGTCTTCAGTACATGTTGCTGCAATCTCGTTTATTCTGGCAGGCTCGGATTCAGAATGTCCGGTTGCCTCTACTGTTACCGTAACTCTTGCAAGTTCTACACCGCAATCAGTACAATAAACAACTTCATCATAACTACCGTCTTCAGTACAAGTTACGGCAATTTCGTTTTCAATTACAGCCTCAGCATATGTATGGATATGAACATCATCTGAAATTGTTGATACAATAGTTTCTATAATATCACCTGTATCACTTGAGCTTCCGCTGTATGCTCTGCCACCTGTTGATTCAGAAAGAGCTGCAAATTGGCTGATAGGAGTACTGCTTGATGTAGATATCGAATAAAGACAAATTGTTTCGCCCTCAACAATTGCACTGATAGAACTGTCTGTCTCTGAATCATCTGTTCTTGACGATACAGCACGACTAACGGGATCGTATCCAGATGATGTTTCTATACCTCTGAGAGCATTTATTGCATCATCAAGAGTATATCCGGTATAAGGTTCAGGATCAAGAGGAGGAGCGTCACCCATAACTATTGCACATTTCGTTGAACTTGCAGACCAATTCAACTCACTTAAACCATCAATCAATGCTGAATAGACTGTCTCATTCGTATCTCCACCATAACCAAGAGAAAGAGCATTAATAGAATCAGTTATTTCATCATAGTCATCTGAAAAATCCATTTGAACCATATAGGGGTAATCATACGAGTGACCTCTTTCAGGGAAATCACGGTAATCTACCAATGCAATACGATAAACAATCCCCTGAGCATCTAATTCGGCAAGAATATCATTCATTTTTGCTTTTACTGCATCAATATCATCACCCATTGAACCTGTAGTGTCAACAACAAAAGCAACCTCAAGTTGAATTAATATCATTGTGCCGCAAATGTCACACAAGCTGTCTCTGTCTCTGTCTTTATGAGACGCAAAATATTCCTGTGTATAAGAATATTCACATTCTAAGCACTGATACAAATGTGTGCCCGCAGTTATACAAGTACCCTCTTCAAGTACAGATCTTTCAAAGTTGTGCAAGCAAGTTAAATTAACATCAAAACTTCCTGATACAGCAGCAGAATAATAACCGCAACGGAAATAATAGGTTTGACCTGCTTCAAGTGCATAACTTAACAAGAAATTACCGTCTGAATAGTAACCATCGACATATGCGATACGATTAAAATCGCAATCATAAAGATATGCACAAGTATAATTGTCAGCAGATGAAGTAAATTCATAAATATGTGTGTATTCAGGTACAAATGAAAAATATTCGTCATCGCCGGCATCCAATGTTACTGTTACAGGGACATCAACATATATGCTCTGCACTACAGTTTCATTAGTATATCCGCAATTTACACATGAAGAACGAACATATGTACCATCCAAATAATATTCACTCTCGTATGCATGACCTGTAGCATCCTCGACTACAGTAATGATTTCATCGCAATTTAAACAGGTATATTCATACACACCGTCTACAGTACAAGCACGAGTTACTACAATAACAGGATCAACAGAATAATCAATTTCGTGCTCGGCAGTGAGAGTTACATCATAGCTTCCTGTTCTGGAAGATGAATAATAGCGACAGCCAAAATAATAAACCTGACCTGCTTCAAGTGTATATGTAATCAAGAAATTGGATCCCGATCCACCGTCATCATTAGATGTTATACAATTAAATTCAGAGTCGTACAAATAACCGTATGTGTCATAATCTGCCACTGATGTAATTGTATAGACATGAGTATAATCCGGTACAAATACAATATACCCCATCTCGCCTGCATCCAATTCTACCGTTACAGTTGCATCAACACCTATACTCTGAATAGGTGAATCATAAGTATCAGAACAAGCTTCACAGGTATAACGCACACATTCACTTTCTGAAATATATTCGTATGTATAGCTATGACCTACAGACCAAATTGTCTGTGTAATGGTTGCATCACAATATAAACACTGATATTCACAAACACCGTCTTCTGTGCAAGACACAGGAGTAATAATAACAGGTTCAATATCATAATTAATTTCATGACCTGTTGCCCAGATTGTATCTGTAGCGGTTGCATCACAATACAAGCACGGATATTCACAAACACCGTCTTCTGTACAAGTTGCAGGAGTAATAACAACAGGTTCAGCACTGTAATCAGCGGCATGAACAGCAGTAAGCGTTACATCATAGCTTCCTGTTCTGGAAGATGAATAATAGCGGCAGCCAAAATAATAAACCTGACCTGCTTCAAGTGTATATGTAATCAAGAAATTGGTTCCCGATCCGCCGTCATCATTAGATGTTATACTGTTAAATTCAGAATCATACAAATAACCGTATGTATCATAATCTGACAATGATGTAATTTTATATGTATGAGTGTATTCAGGTATAAAAGCAATATACTCTGTCTCTCCGGCATCCAATTCTACCGTTACGGTTTCATCTACGCCCATAATCTGAACAAATGAATCATAAGTATCAGAACAAGCTTCACAGGTATAACGCACACATTCGCTCTCTGCAATATATTCATATGTATAGCTATGACCGGTAGCACTGATTGTCTCGGTAATGGTCTCATCACAATATGTACATGGATATTCATAAGAACCTTCTTCTGTACAAGTCGCGGAAACAACCTCAATCGGTTCAACCATATAATACTCATGCACAAATGTAAGCGTTACATCATAGCTTCCTGATATGGAAGATGAATAATAGCGGCAGCCAAAATAATAAACCTGACCTGCTTCAAGTGTATATGTAATCAAGAAATTGGTTCCCGATCCGCCGTCATCATTAGATGTTATACTGTTAAATTCAGAATCATACAAATAACCGTATGTATCATAATCTGACGATGATGTAATCGTATATGTGTGAGTATACTCAGGCAAAAATGCAATATACTCTGTCTCTCCTGCATCCAATTCTACCGTTACGGTTTCATCTGGCACGATTACCGTGTAGCCATCTAACAGAGAGTCAGACACAATACCGGTGCTATCCTCTTCTGTTACATCTTCAGAAGCTGCCGAAAAAACAGTTGAAGAAGGTAACAGTGTAAAAATCATGATCAAACTCAAACAAATGGCTATAAGTTTTTTCAATCTTTTCATAATGCTCATCCTTTTTGTTTATTTTAGCATGTCATATTTCTGACAAACGTATTTTAGCACATACTTTATAAAAAAACAATAGAATTAAAAGATTTTTTTTAAAGCATAGCAATTTTTCCCCGCAAAATACTATGTGCGAAAAATATAGATATAGTTCATTTTGAGAATCAATTTTTCAATTTAATTTCCATACTTCAAGAAACAGCGACAACAGCGACAAAAATATAACTTTTAATATATTTTTATGCTCACATATATAACAGTAATCAATTACAGTTTTCTGAAAAGTAAAAACCCTCAGGGTGCCCCCTGAGGGAAAACTTATGCTAAATCTTTCAGTCTTTATCAGACTTTATTCATATTACCGGTGAGCATTACCGCAATCGCAGTAACGTTAATCAGTCATACCGAAAATCCTGCGGAAAAGTCAGCAAGCTGCAGCCTGATTCTCGCCTGCGAAAACTACCTTGTAACAGGTTTTACCGTTAGCTGACCGATAGAAAACAACCTTACCCCCATTGTAAGCTCGGCTGCAAAGTCATCGATGAGAGGTTCAACAATGACACTCGGCAGCTTAATTTAATTGTATGTTAAAACTGAGGTATTTCTATAGGTACACCGCCCTGAACTGCCGATTCATGAGCAAGAATACCGGGGATGGACATCTGGATAGCAAAATCAACATCAAGTGCAGGCTTTCTGTTTTCTGCAAGGCAATTTATAAAATCCTTAACCATTTTTGCATCTGCACCGCCATGGCCGCTTGAATCTTCTCCCTCATAACAGGTTGTAACAGGAATATCAATTTTTGAATTTGCGGAAAATGTACCGGGAATACTGTGAAGACTTGCAAGAGAATGAGCGTTGTCAACAACTGCTCTGCGGTCAGTTTCAATTGTTCCTCTTGTGCCGCAGATTCTGTAATTATGGTCATAGCTTGTATAGGCACCGAAGCTTACAAGAAGTCTGATAACTGCCCCCTTTGCTGTTTTGAAAAGTGCAACGCCTGTTTCTTTGCGTTCCGGTGTATAGGGATCGTAATGCACATCAGCTTCCATACAGGTTACGCTTACACATTTGTCATCCATAACATAAAGAAGGGGACCAAGCTCGTGTGTAAGGTATCTGATTGCTGGCTGATAGGTTCTCCAATGTCCCTCGGGATAATAGTCGGGAGCAAAATCGTTGGGATCAAGTGCGTGCAAATATTCAGCCTCTGCATATGCAATCTCGCCAAAAAGCCCATCATCATACATCTTTTTCCATGTTTCGACAAATGCCCAATAGCAGCAGTTCTCTGCAGCCATATATGTAAGCTCAGGATGTGAATTTACAAGCTCCTTAAGCTGCTTTGCTTCTTCTACGGAGTTAACCGCCGGAATTTCACTAAGAACATGCTTGCCTGCTTCCATTGCTTTCGTAACAATCGGCACATGATAAACAGCTTCTGTTGCAACTATGACGGCATCAATATCAGTTTTGAGCATCTCATCATAATCGCTGAACTGAACAATATCCTTGTCCTCAAGCACTTCAGAAAGTTCTTCATATCCTGATTTAAGTATAGCAGGATTGTGGTCGCAGCAGGCAATAAGCTTTGCATTCTTAAGACCTTTAAGACATCTTGCAATCGCCGTACCTCTGCCAAGACCTACAACGCCGACTTTAATGATTTTTTCACTCATTTTTGCATCTCCTTTGCAGGGTTGATTAGAAATAACAGCTACATTTTAGCATAACAAAAACTACAAATCAATATTCAATATTATTTATACTGACTCCTAATGATATTAGGAGGTTATTGTTTTGTTGATAAAATTTAGGTTGAATTTTATATATAATGTATTATATAATTAAAATATCATAAGAGGGTTGGGGAGCAAAATGACCGAAAAAAACAGTATATTCGGAAACAACTTAAAATGCCTGAGAAAAAAGTACGGCTATACAAGATCTCAGCTTGCTGAAAAAATATCATATTCCGAAAAGTCCATAGAAAAATGGGAAACAGGTAATACTGTTCCTCCCGTTGCAACAGTGTGCAAATTAGCACAGATTTTCGGTGTTACGGTTGACTCTCTTGTTTTTAACCAAAATGTCAGGATAAACTATCTTTTAGGTATTGATGCAGGCGGCACAAAAACTGAATTTTTATTAACTGATCTTGACGGAAATGAGATAAACAGAGCTTTTCTCGGTGCATCAAATCCCGTTAATGTAGGAATTGAAAATACACAAAAAATACTTGAACAAGGAATTGCTCAGGTATGCAGCAACATAAACCGCAGGGAGATTTCTGTTTATGCAGGTATTGCAGGCGGAATCAGCGGTAACAAAAAAACTCATATAAACAAATTTTTGTCGGCTTTTGGATTTGGTGCATTTGCAAACGGAAGTGACACTGACAACGCACTTGAAGTCGCTCTCAAGGGTAGTAACGGCATTGTTGTAATAATGGGAACAGGCATTGTTGCTTTCAGTCAGAATAACGGTGTCCGACATCGTACAGGCGGCTGGGGGTATCTTATAGATAAAGGCGGAAGCGGTTTTACATTCGGTGCTGATGCATTAAATTCAGCTTTGGAATATTTTGACGGCAGAGGCGGCAGCGAACTCATTTTACAAATCATAGAAAAACAATTGAACAAAGCTTTACCTGATTGTATTTCGGATATTTATTCAAGCGGTGCAACCGGTGTAGCATCTTTTTCACCTGCTGTTTTTGAAGCATTCGCTCAAGGTGATCCGGAGGCGGAAAGAATCATTGACAGAAATACTCTTGAAGTAGCAAAAATAATACGAACCTGCTGTTCATTTGTGAGTGATAATAACAAAAAGATTGTTCTTTGCGGCGGTATGTGTCAGAATCAAGACATATTAAAGCCATTTATACAAAAGCACCTTGGAAATAATTTACATATTGAATTTCTGACTGAGCCAATGGTCAACGGTGCTGTTTCTCTTGCAAAAGCAAATATAATAAAAAACGGAGAATAATTATGTTGAAAACTGAAATGAGGAATCCCCGTACATACAGCATAGATAAAATGTCAACATATGACATTCTCAAAATAATTAACGATGAAAACAATAACGTTATATCAGCTATTGATAATGTGCTGTCTGAAATTGAAACAGCTTGTGATTGGGTTACTGATGCCATACGCAATGGCGGTAAAGTTTATTATCTCGGAAGCGGAACGTCAGGCAGACTTGCAGTGTGTGATGCGGCAGAGTGTCCGCCAACTTTCGGCGTGCCTTATGATTTATTCAACGGAATTATCGCCGGCGGTGAACAATGTATGTTCAAAGCTGCAGAAAATGCAGAGGACAATCCCGTAATGTCTGTTGAAGAGCTGAAAAAACACAATTTTAACAATAAAGATATATTAATCGGAATATCAGCTTCCGGTTCGGCTGCTTATGTTGTTGCGGCAGTAAAGTATGCTCGGGAGCTTGGTGCAAAGACAGTTTCCATAACCAATAACCCCGACACAGAGCTCGGCAACGCTGCCGATATCGATATTTGTGCCGATACAGGTGCAGAAGTTATTACCGGTTCAACGAGAATGAAAGCCGGAACAGCTCAAAAAATCATTCTTAATATGATTTCAACATCCTCAATGATTAAATGCGGTTGTGTTTATGAAAATATGATGATCAATCTGAAACCCACGAATAAAAAGCTTCGTAAAAGAATGATAGGGATAGTTGTTGAGATTCTTCATTGCACAGAATCGAAAGCGGAAGAACTCCTTGATAATAATGAATGGAATATACGCAAAGCGGTGGAGGTTAAATAATGGGTGTATATAAAATCACCGAATACGGTGAAAGTGATTTTATCATTGTAGCTCACCAATATTCCGATGAAACTGTACGTTATGCGGCTTCTGAATTACAGAAATACTTGCTTAAAGCCACAGGTGCGGCAATACCTTATTTTTCAGACAGATGTCCTCAACGAGGTGCGGAAATTCGCATAGGTGCTGATGTTCGCAACGAAACAAAAATCGAGACTGATGTTCACGATGAAGGATTCTGTATCCGTGGAGAAGGTGAACATATAACAATTACAGGCAAGACCTCAAGAGGCGTTCTTTACGGCGTGTACCGTTTTCTTGAGATTTTCTGCGGTTACCGATGTTTTACAAAAAATATTGAAACAACAGAAAAGCTTGATATTCTTGAAATAGAACTTGACGAAATAAAAGAAGGACCTGTGTTTGACTTCCGTGATGCATATTTTCGGAATGCATTTGACGGTGATTTCAGTTCAAAAAACCGATTAAATTCCGGATTGTGTGATTTATCAAAAGCAAAAGGCGGAAGAATGAAATGGTTTAATTTTCATCATTCTTTTTGTGACCTTGTGCCCGAAAGCAAATATTTTGACAGTCATCCCGAGTATTTCTCAGAGATTGACGGTGTCAGAGCAAAAGACAGCCAACTGTGTCTTACAAATCCTGATGTATTAAAAATTGCTGAAGAAACTCTCAGAACCTGGATTAAAAATAATCCCGAATGTACCGTATTTTCAGTTGCACAGAATGATAACCCTAACAGATGTACCTGTAAAAACTGTCTTGCAGTTGAAGTTGACGAGGAAAGCCCTGCAGGACCTATAGTTCATTTTGTAAATAAACTTGCCCGTGCAATAAAAAACGACTACCCTCATGTGCTGTTGCACACATTTGCATATATGTATTCATTGCCTGCACCGAAAAAAGCAGTTGCAGAAGATAATGTTATTGTACGAATCTGCTCGATTGATTGCCGATATGACAAGCCCTTTGAAGTGTTGGCAAAGGAAAATCCCTGTGGTAACGAAGCGGTGTTTGTAAATGCTCTCAATGATTGGAAAAACCACGCAAAACAGCTATATGTTTGGGATTATGCAGTAAATTTTGAAAATTATTTGCAGCCGTTTATTCATTTTGATACACTTGCAGAAAATGTTCGCTTTTTCAAGCGTATCGGAATAAAAGGATTGCTTGAACAGGGCAATTTTGCTTACGGCGGAGGTGCATCCTGTGATGATTTGAAAGCTTATATCATAAGTAAATTGCTTTGGAATCCCGATGTCGACATATACGATGAAATGCACCGTTTTTGCACTGCTGTTTACGGCGAAGAATCGGGAAAATACATAGAAGAATATGTTGCATTGATGCAAAAAGCCTGTTCGGCTGCAAGTTTGTCTATTTATCAGAATCCCGATGCTGAATATATTACAGATGAGCTTGTGGAGAAAGCCGACGCTTTGTTTAAAAACGCTATTGTTGCGGCAACATCTGAGGAATCTCGCAAACGCATTGAGCGTGAATATCTTGCAATCCGATTTTTACAGCTTACCCGTATGGAATTGAATGTTCCACACAGAGCCGAGCAGATTGAACAATTCTTCAAGGATGCAAAATCATTCGGTATTACCGAGATTATGGAACGAACCTCGCTTGCCGTTTCAAAAACAAGTATGCTTGTCAGCCGCTATGCAAAAGAATTTCCCGTAAATTATAGGCTTTACTATATAATGCAATAAAAAAACAAACTCCATTCGGAGCTTGTCAATTAAGATTTAATCCGTATACTAAACTTGTCTTTTTTGTTTCTATTAATGTAAAACCGTATTTTTCATAAAATGCACAAGCGTTTTTGTTGCCTTTCCAAACGGTAAGTACAACACCTTTTATACATTTTTCTTTAAGATGTAAACAAAGAGTGTCCATAAGCTTTCTGCCTATCCCCATATGCTGATAATCGGGCAAAATGTCAATATGAAGATGTGCAGGATAATCAATTTTATACTTTTCCTGTGATTCAATTGACCTGAATGCCGATTTGCGGTGTGAAAATTCAAATTTTTTCAGCCTTGAAACATATTCATCAACATAGCTTGCATGGAATTTGTCAAAATTCTCTGTACACAGAACATATCCGATTGCTTTATCGTTTTCATCAACAGCAACAAAGCAGTTTTCAGGTTCCTTTTCTATAAAATAATTACAATAGGTGTTAAGAATAAAATTTTTACCTCTTTCCGACAGTTTGCAAGGACCGTCGCTGTTAAGGCACACATAACGGACATTTTCGCAATCTTTTGCTTCGTAAGGTCTTACAGTCATTTTTTCATCTCCACGTTGATATCAATAAATATCTACAAGGATTTTAGCATTAAAACTCAAAAAAATCAATATTCATTTTTCTGAACGGAGGTTTTACTGATGGTCAGCGGTTTTGAATGTCCGAATATTTTAAAAGAGCTGCTAATTAATGATTTGGATATAACTGTATCTTATAATAATACAAGACGTACAACTTATTGTGAAAATTCGCACAGACTTACCGACGAAAAATACATACTCAAAGTAACAGGCAAAAAGATAACTGTTGAATGCTCGGGAGCAAAAAGTGCATTTTATGCCCTTTGCGATATTCATAAACGCTTTAAAGACAACTGTATTTCTGACGGTGAATACATATGTGCTCCGTCTTTTGAAACAAGAGGTTATATCGAAGGCTTTTACGGTACACCTTGGAGTCACAAAAACAGAAAATCTGTTATGGCTCTTATGGCAAAAAATCGTATGAACACAGTATACTATGCACCGAAGGATGACAAATATCACAGAGAATTATGGCGTGAACTGTATCCTGAAAAGGAGCTTAATCAACTAAAAGATCTTGTTGATACTGCTTCAAGGTGCTATATGGATTTCTATTGGTGTGTTGCTCCGGGACTTACCATGAAATACTCCTCTGATGCTGAATTTGACGCACTTATGAAAAAGACAAAACAGCTTTACTCCATCGGCATCCGTTGTTTTGGTTTATTGCTTGATGATATAAGTGAAGAATTGGAATTTGCTGAGGACAAAGCACTTTACGTAGAAGCCGTCAACGCTCATATTGAACTTATTGAAAAATATTATTCTGCGTTGCTTGAAATTGATAACTCAATCAGGCTTACCGTTTGCCCCACTCTTTATCACGGAAAAGGAAATGAATATTATATATCTAAACTCGGACAGAATATTTCTCCACGTATTTCCGTATTTTGGACAGGCAGAGATATATGTTCCCGTGAGCTCACAAGCTTTGATGCACTTAAATTCACAGAAAACACATATCATAAACCACTTTATTGGGATAACTACCCCGTGAATGACTGTTCCATGTACAATGAAATGCATATTTCTCCTATAATTGGCAGAGATGCAGATTTATATAAGTATTCCGAAGGTATTATTGCAAACTGCATGGAATATGCCGAGTGCTCAAAAATACCCCTTATAACAATTGCAGATTATCTTTGGGACAGCGTAAATTATAATTCTCAGCTTTCATGGGAGAATGCTGTAAAACAGGTTATTGGAACAGAAAATGCAGAGAATTTTATAATTTTTGCTGATCATCTTTACACATCTTGTCTTAAGGATGTTAATTCAAGGCGGATGTACAAGGCTTTTGATGCAATCGAAGATGCATTCAAAGCCGGGGATACGCAGAAGGCCTTTTCTCTTGCGGCTGATTATATCGACAGAATGAATAACAGCAAAGCGTTTTTACAGCGTGATCTGCCCATTTGCAGCGAGCTTACAAAATGGTCACAAAAATTCTATGTTGCTTGCGATTTGACAAAAAAATTATTTGAGTTTTTACAAAGCAGAGACGAATTACTTATCAGTCAAATTCTTTCTTTAGCAGATGAATATAACTCAATGCCGGCAAGGTTTTCGAATGATATAAACATAAAAGCTGAATTGAAAAATGAGCTTGGCATTGGTTGATATTAAATTGAATAAAAAATTTTTTATACGGAGGTTTTCAACATGGCAACCATCACCAGATTTTTAGCGGCTGTCACGGCCGTGCTTACAGGTCTACCATTACTTGTTACTGCGGTATTTCAGAGTCTTACAAACACAGGCTATGACAGCAGACCGACAGAAGCAATCAGTGCAAACTTTCTTGAGGGCTCAGAGAGCTTTATTGATGATGCACAGGCAGACAATTGGTCTGTTGGCTACGCAAGAAATGTACTCACGCCCGATGATGTGAATGAATACAGATACTTTCTTGGCGGTTATCTCAAATTTCCGGCACAGGAAGCTACAGGTATTATCGATGATCTTTGCGTAAGAGCTGTTGTGCTTGATGATAATTCAGGCAGAGGTGCAGTTGCATTTGCATGGATCGACGGTGTGGGTGTAATGAATGCTGATATCAAAGCAATAAGAGAAAAGCTCAGCGATATCACGGGTAACGGAATGCTGATAAGCATTGATGTTGGTGCTACTCATACCCACAGCGGTATTGACACTCAGGGACTCTGGGGAAATATCCCCAACAGCGGCAGAGATGACAAATATATGGATATTGTTATAGAAAAAACTGCCGAAGCAATAAGAAACGCATACAACACCCGTACCGAAGGACAGCTTTATTATTCATCAAAGGCCTGCCCCGAATTGTTTGCTGACACACGTGAGCCTTACTCAATAGATGAAAACATACATCTTTTCCGATTTATCCCCGATGACAGCAGTGAGAATGAGATATACATTGCAAACTTCGGTGCACATCCTGTAAATATTGATTATTCCGATACTCGTATTTCAGGCGATTTTCCCTATTATGTAGAACAGGCTGTAAACAATGATAAAAATGCGGATTTCATATTTATTCAGGGTGCCATTGGAGGCGGTATATATGCCGATATGGGTGAGGACAACGGCATTGATGCCGAACTTACAAGCTATGAGAAAATGAAGGAATACAGTCTTATTGTTGCTGATGTGCTTTACGAGCTGGCTGAAAAAGGCGAAAGAGTTGAGCCTATTCTCAATATCGTCCACAGTCACATTGATTTTGAAATTAATAACTTTATATTCAAGCTTGTTGAGCGTGCGGGACTTTGCAACGCAACTGCATTTGTTGAGGACGGCACAGTATATATGACAAGTGAGATCGGTTATCTTGAAATCGGCAAAGATATCAAGGTATTACAGGTTCCCGGTGAGGTAATGCCCGAAATCGTTTACGGAGGATTCTATTCGGCAGAGGAAGCCTATAACGGAACGGAATATCCTTATGAAGCAATTATCACCAATTTCAGCGAAGATGATGAGGTGCTTGTGTTCGGGCTTTGTAATGATGCGGTAGGTTATCTTGTCCCTGACAATGATTACAGCTCATCAGGTGACGGACATTATGAAGAAACTGTTTCTACCGGTTCAAAAAGTGCATCTGCTCTCTCAAAGGCATTTGAGGAGCTTCTTGCAAAATATAATAACTGATTTAGGAGGTAATTCAGAATGGAATTTTTACGATTTTTAGGTCTTCCCGCATTGGTTAGAAGGATTATTGCAGCTATTCTTACTTTTATCATAGGCATTATGCCTGCATCAACCTTTACCACCGAAGATGCTGCTTCAAAATATATGCTTACAGGAGACGAGGTTTTTGCCTATGATGCAGGCGACGAATGGACAGTAGGTTTTGCAAAAGAAGTGCTCACTCCTGCGGATATTACTGCAGACACCTACTATATTGCAGGTTACAACACAAACAATCCTGCTGTTGATGTGCTTGATGACATGTATGCAAAGGCTGTATATATTGATGACAATACCGGCAGAGGCGGCGTTGTGATATGTGCACTTGACTGCGTAGGTATCAGCCGTGCGGATATAAATGATATAAGACAGCTTGTTATTGAAAGCGGAAAAATTCCCGAACTCAAGTCAATCAATATCTGTGCCACTCATGATCATTCCGCTGTTGATACACAGGGACTTTGGGGCTCTGCATTCTATTCTGACGGTAAAAACGATGAATTTATGCAGAATCTGAAAGAAAAAACGGCTCAGGCTATTATCAATGCTTATACAGCAAGAGAAAACGGCAAGCTCTACTTCGGTACTGCCGAAGCAGAGGGTATGCAGGCTGATACAAGAACTCCCATTGATTATGATTCTACCGTTACAAGCATCAGATTTTCTCCTGCTAACGGCGGCAATGACACATATATCGTAAACTTTGCTTCACACGCTGAAATGCTCGGTGCGAAAACAACTGTTGTCAGTGCAGATTTTCCTGCTTATATGGAACGGAAGATAAATGAGCAGACAGGTGCAAATGTTGTATTTGTTAACGGAGCAATAGGCGGACTTATTACAGGCGACAAGATTGAACAGATACTCGACAAGACAATTGATTTTGATTGCCTTGCATATACCATTGAATACGGCGAAAAGCTTGCAGATATAGTGTTGAGTATTACTGATGAAACTGAGCTTGAACCCGTAATTAACATAAAATCACAGACGGTGAGTGTTGTTTGTGAGAATACAGCTCTTATTCTTGCCCGTTTTATAGGTGTGCTTAACAATGATTTAATGCTTACTGGAAATAACGAAGTTGCTATCATCAGTGAAGTTTCGTATATGCAGTTAGGAAATAAACAGATAGGTATTTACATGATACCGGGTGAGCTTTATCCCGAACTTGAAAGCGGTAATTTCCTTTCCGCCGATGAGGCAGCAAACGGCACAGAAGCTGATTATAAAGTGCTTTCAGAAATGTCAGATTGTGAGCACAATTTTGTTCTCGGTTTGTGTAACGATGAATTAGGTTATATAATGCCTGATAACGACTTTATGCTTCACGAATGGCTGCCTTATTTTAATATCGGCTATGATGAAGCAGACAGAAAACATTATGAAGAAACTAACTCCGTAGGTCCCGAAACGGCAAGAACGCTGCTTGAGGCGATGGATGAGCTTATCGAATCCGCAAAAACAGAATAATAGAAAAATATCTTACGGTATATTAACCCTTGACCCCAAAAGTTAGACACTGAAATGCACCCCAAATGTTAGACATTGTGATATATGTTTTACATGAGGGGTGAATTTTTATGCCGAAAGGAAAAACTAACAAAAGATATACAGGAGCATTAAAGCAAAAAGTAACAGAAATGATGCTCAAGGAAAATTTAAGCTATCGAAAAACAGCACGACAGTTTAAGATAAGTGAAAATAAAATGGCTTGACACCTGCTATGCACAGAATTCAAGCCATTTTAGCTTCTTAATATTCAATTCAATTTGCAAAAGTTTTATTTCAAAACTTTGTCTAACTTTTTTGAAGCCACTTCAATTTTAGCTGACGTGAGCTTTGATTTTTTAATTCAAAACTGTTTCAAAATTAATTACAGTTATTCTCATGAATAAAATTCACAGTGTCACTGTTTACTTTTTTTAAATTCGTGACACGTTTGTTTTTCGGGCAGCTTCAGCAACAGCCAGTGCAACCGCTTTGCCCACACGAGGGTCAAAAGGTTTCGGAATGATGTAATCGGCAGACAGTTCATCCTCTGTGATAAGCCCTGCAATCGCATTTGCCGCCGCCATCTTCATTTCCTCGTTAATCTCACTTGCACGAACATCAAATGTACCACGAAAAATTCCGGGAAACGCAAGAACATTATTGATCTGGTTCGGATAGTCAGACCGTCCCGTTGAAACAATCTTTGCACCGCCCGCTTTTGCATCTTCCGGAAAAATTTCGGGATTTGGATTCGCACAAGCAAAGATAATCGCATCACGATTCATGTTTTTAACCATTTCGGTTGTCACTATATTCGGTGCGGAAAACCCCAAAAATACATCAGCACCACAGAGGGCATCTTTTAGTGTACCGGTATGTTTTTGACGATTTGTAAACGTTGCCAACTGTGCCATGTGCTCGTGAGGTATATCCGATGAACCTTCGCACAGGATACCGAATTTATCGCACAGTATGATATTTTTAAATCCTGCCGCCAAAAGAAGACGGCAAACGGATGAACCTGCGGCACCGATGCCGTTGATAACGACTTTAACCTCGGCACGGTCTTTTTTAACAAGCTTCAATGCATTAGTAAGACCTGCAAGAACGATGACGGCTGTGCCGTGCTGATCGTCGTGAAATACGGGAATGTCGCATTTTTCTTTAAGTTTTTGTTCAATCTCAAAACATCTCGGTGCAGAAATATCCTCAAGATTTATACCACCAAAACTGCCTGAAATGTTATATACCGTCTGAACAAATTCATCCACATCTTTTGTTTTTACACACAGAGGGAACGCATCAACTCCGCCGAATGACTTAAACAACACGCATTTACCTTCCATAACGGGCATGCCTGCTTCCGGGCCGATGTCACCGAGTCCCAGAACAGCACTGCCGTCTGTTATGACGGCACACAAATTGTGCCTTCGGGTGAGTTCATAACTTTTATCTGCATCATCTTTTATTGCAAGACAGGGCTGTGCCACCCCCGGTGTGTATGCAAGGGATAAATCGTCCTTCGTTTCAACAGGAACAGTGGCAACTACCTCGATTTTACCTTTCCATTCGCCATGAAGACGAAGAGATTCTTTTGCGTAATCCATAATTTTTCTCCTTAAACCATTTTAGCAGGGTCAACTGCTTCGTCGTATTCTTCTTCACTAAGCAGTCCTTGTCCGAGCACGGCTTCTTTTAATGTCAAACCGTTTTTGTGGGCAAATTTTGCAACAGCAGCTGCTCGGTCATAACCGATTTTAGGGGTAAGACAAGTAACGAGCATCAGCGAACGGTCGAGATAATCTTTCATTTTGTCATCGTTAACAGTAATTCCGCATACGCAGTTATCGGCAAACGAACTCATTGCATCCGCAAGCAAACTTACAGACTGCAAAAAATTGTATGCACACACAGGCATAAACACATTCAGTTCAAAATTGCCCTGAGAAGCGGCAAGTCCCACTGCCGTGTCATTACCCATAATCTGAACAGCGACCATTGTGACTGCTTCGCATTGTGTCGGGTTAACTTTTCCGGGCATGATGGAACTTCCCGGTTCGTTTTCAGGTATGTTCAGCTCTCCGAGTCCTGAGCGAGGACCGGCAGCGAGCCAACGGATATCGTTAGCAATTTTCATAAGGTTTGCGGCAAGTGCTTTCAATGCACCGTGAGCGAATACGAAAGACTCTTTGCCTGTCAGTGCACGGAATTTATTTTCATCCGGCATAAATTCAGTACCGAGTAATGAAGTCAACTCGTCACACACTTCATTGTCGAATCCGGAGGGTGCATTGAGTCCCGTTCCCACTGCCGTACCTCCGATTGCAAGGGAGCGAAGCGGTGCAAGTGAGACAATGACCATATCTCTTGCACTTTCCAGAAGTCCTCGCCAACCGCTGACCTCCTGTGCGAACTTTATCGGAGTTGCATCCTGCAAATGAGTTCTGCCGATTTTGATTACGTCGGGATTTGCATTTTCAAGTGATGAAAATGCACTTATAAGCCTGTCAAGTGAAGGTAATAACCGCCCCTCAATTGCACAAACAGCGGCAATATTCATCGCAGACGGAAATGTATCATTAGAGCTTTGGCAAGCATTAACATCATCATTAGGATGAAGTACTTTTTTTCCTGCAAGTGCATTTCCACGACCTGAAATAACTTCATTGACATTCATATTTGTCTGCGTCCCGCTGCCTGTTTGGAATACCGACAGTGGAAAATGATCGTAAAGTTCACCACCGAGAATCTCATCTGCTGCCTGTTCAATAAGTTTGGCTTTTTCCGCTGATATTCTGCCGGATTGCTTATTTACACGGGCACAAGCCTTTTTTAGCGAAGCAAACGCAGAAATTATCTCCTTTGGCATTGTCACATCGCCGATTTTGAAATTCATAAAACTACGCTGAGTCTGAGCCCCCCATAATTTATCGACAGGCACTTTGACCTCACCCATTGTATCTTTTTCAATCCTGAAATCCATTTCATACACCTCGTTCATACATTATAACTTATTACAAGAGGGGATGCAAGCATAAATTCATCACTGAGATATTAAGCAAATTCTATTCCGTAGTTCCGATTTATGATGCAGGAAACGAGATAGGTAATCATTCTTATTCACACAATGATATGCCGTCAATGAGTTATGAGAACATAATTCTTGATATTCAGAAACGCAAGAATGTTGTAAAAAGTATCACAGGCAAATCCCATACCCTGTTCCGTACACCGTCAGGAGCTTACGACAAAAAAACATCTCTGCCGCAGAGGAATTAGGAATGATGACAATTCAATGGCATACAAACCGTTGGCGACAGTTAAAATCGGTTGTATATAGGGATTTACAAAGGTCATTACTGCAAATATCAGGTTAAAATAAATTATATGTTGGCAACAGGTTAATTTCTTCAGCATAATATAGTTTTAAACAATCATCTTGAACATAAAAACTGTATATATGTTTTATGAACAGAAAATTAAATTTATCAAAAGGCTTTATAAACTGAAGAATATCATGTATAATTATGTAAAATAATAATTTCTGTGAGGGATAAGATATGAAAACTATTCTGATAGGTGCCGGTGCTATCGGCGGAACAGTTGCTGTTCTGATAAAAGAAGCAGGATATGATGTAAGCATTCTCTGTCACAGCAAAAAGACAAAAAATGAAATTGAAGAAAATGGACTTTCTCTTCACGGTGCAAAAGGTGAACATAATGAAAATTTTCCCTGTTTCTGTTCTGTGGAAGAGTTAGGTGATGAAAAATTTGACATATGCATAATTGCTACAAAATATTCCGCAATGTCGGATGTGGCAAAATCTGTTTTGCCGCATCTTAAAGAGGACAGTCTTGTTGTGGGTATGCAGAACGGTATATGCACCGCTGAACTCGCCGATATTGTCGGTAAAAACAGAGCGGTTGGCTGTATGCTAGGCTTCGGAGCAACAAGAAACAGTGCAACAGACATCACAATGACTAGTCTTGGTGAATTGTACATAGGTATGCTGTACGGCTATCATACTGAAAATCTTGATAAACTTAAAACAATACTTGATGCCGTTCTGCCTACAACAATATCAAACGATATTACACGTCAACAATATTCAAAGCTTATTATCAACTCATGTATTAATGCAACAGCAGGAATTACAGGTAAAACATTAGGTGTTATTATTGATGATTCCAGAGCAGGAAAGCTTTTTCTTGCAATAGCACGTGAGGCAATGCACGTTGCTGATGCTATGGGTATAAAAGTGCCGAAATACGGAAAATTGCTTGAATACAGACTGCTTATGCTTATGGATAATGCACCGTATAATGCGATTTGTCGTTTTATTGTAAAGCTTGTTGCAAAGCTTAAATATGCTGATGTAAAGCCATCAACACTTCAATCACTTGAAAGAGGAGAAAAAACAGAAATTGACATTTTCAACGGTTATATAGCCTCAAAAGGTAAAGAATATGGGGTTGATACACCTGTAAATTTAAAGCTTACAAAAATGATTCATGAAATTGAAAATGGAGATAGACCGATTACCCCTGAAAATCTTAATGAATTTAAAGGAATATTATTTTAAAACACAAGAAAACGGCTTTTGCCGCATTGCAGCGACCGTTTTCGTTTAGTCCATCGCCGTCCCGCAGGGCAAATCGGCGAGACGAACAATCTATTTATTACTTTATGGAAACACAGTTTCCTATAAAGTTAAAAATCCCGATGCCGTTTGACATCGGGAAAAATTTTATTCAAGAACTGCACCATCCGAAACAGGTCCTACAAGCTTCGCATATCTTGCAAGCCAACCCGTTTTAACAGGACATTCATGCGGAGCAAGATTCTTTCTTCTTTCTTCAAGAATATCATCACTTACTTCAACATTCAGTGTTCTCTTGCTTGTTGAATATGTAATAATATCGCCGTTTTCAACAAGTGCAATATTACCGTTCAATGCAGCTTCGGGAGAAACATGACCGATTACGCCGCCTCTGGAAAGTCCTGAAAACCTACCGTCGGTAACAAGTGCAATATCCTTATCCATTCCCATACCGCACATAAGAGCTGTCAGCATAAGCATTTCCTGCATTCCGGGACCGCCCTTAGGACCTTCATAACGAAGAACTATAACATCTCCCGGAACAATATCACCGAAAATCAACCCGTTGAGTGCTTCCTGATGACTGTTGAATACCTTTGCCGGTCCTGAATGCTCAAGCATATTCGGGTCAACACCTGCTGTTTTTATAACTGCTCCCATAGGTGCAAGGTTGCCGTAAAGAATAGCAAGACCGCCTTCAGGTGAATATGGTTGATCAAAGGGTCTTATTACACTTGTGTCACGAACTACTGCACCTGCTACATTTTCGGCAATAGTTTTACCTGTAACAGTTTCCTGTTCACCCCAGAAATAGCCTTTTTCTATACCCTGTTTAATTACTGCCGAAACTCCACCTGCATCTTCAAGATCAACCATAAGATGATTGCCCGACGGTGAAAGCTTGACGATGTGAGGAGTTTCTCTGCCTATTCTGTCAAAATCATCAAGCGTGATTTTTATGCCTGCTTCGTGTGCAAGAGCGGGAAGATGAAGTACCGTGTTTGTTGAACAGCCCAACATCATATCAAGTTTTATTGCATTCATAAATGATTCTTTTGTAATAAAATCAGACGGCTTAAAATCGTATTTTGCAAGCTCAACAGCTCTCATACCTGAACGCTTTGCCATATGATATCGTTTTGCATATACGGCGGGAACAGTACCTGTTCCGGGAAGAGAAATGCCGAGGATTTCAGTCATACATGCCATTGAATTTGCAGTAAACATTCCCTGACATGAACCACATGTAGGACATACTTCATTTTCATACTGACAGTAAACCTCGCTGTCAAGAGTGCCGGCGATAACCTGACCTGCACATTCCGCAATATTTTGAACATCAACACGCTCACCGTTATGATTACCGGGAAGCATGGGACCGCCTGTTACAACGATAAAAGGAATGTCAAGTCTTAATGCACCCATTATCATGCCGGGTATAATTTTATCACAGGCACAGACAAGCACAAGAGCATCACAAATATGAGCTTTTGCCATGGTTTCAACACTATCGGCAATAAGTTCACGGCTGGG
Organism: uncultured Eubacteriales bacterium; assembly: GCA_964454355.1. Taxonomy (GTDB): domain Bacteria; phylum Bacillota; class Clostridia; order Oscillospirales; family Acutalibacteraceae; genus UBA1081. The sequence continues at coordinate 27,345 of CAYVTA010000001.1, forward strand.
AAGAGAATATTTCATTCCGTCAGTTCCCATTATCATGCCGTCACATACGCCGATGGTTCCGAACTCAACAGGAGTGCCACCTCCCATAAGTATTCCGTCTTTTACAGCCTGTCCTATTTTATCAAGATTAGAATGCCCCGGAAAAAAGTTTGAATATGAATTACAAATACCTATAAACGGTCTGTAAATTTCCTCATCGGTAAGTCCCGCACCTTTCATAAGAGAGCGTGCACTTACTTTAGTTTCGTCGGATTTTAATTCATAACTTCTGAATTCATCCTCATCAAGAGGTCTCATTTTTTTCATATTGGTCAGTTCCTTTCAGATGTTGTTTTTTATTCCTTACACTATATAAATATAAAATATAAATATCTTCAATTCAAGCAAATTTTTATATTATTTATACAAACTTTATTCTTTATTCACAAATAATTTACAATTTTTTTTTAGATATAAGTTATCATTTAAGCAGGCTAATATAGCTGTAAGTAAAAAATAGAAAATTATGAAAGGATTTTAACTATGATTGGTTTAGGAAAATGGCAAGGTACGGTAAATGTACAGATTCTTAAATTTAGTGGAGATGTATTTATCACAATCAGTGACAATGAAGGTGCCTACAATGTTGATATTCAGCTCCCCCAACAGCTTGAAAAAGTTAAATTAAGATTTGATTCTATTGAAGAAGTAGGCGAAAGCTCTCTCAAAGGCAAAGGTAAGCTTCTTACTCCCGCAGGCAGAGAACTTGCTTTTGAAGCAGGTGTTGATTTTAACGATGATGAAATGAGTGGTTATCTTAAAATTGCCATCGCTAATATCAAAATCAAGAACGGTCACAGAATCGGCTGATTACAAGAGAATTTTCTATTGCAAAAACTAACAGATAACACAAAAAAACATTGTGGTAAGCGATATTGAGTTTTAAGCACATACTGACTTCGTTTTTCAAGCGGAGTCAGTTTTTTTAGTTAGATTCTTTCATTGTTGCAGAAATGAATATATTGACATATAAGGCGGCGAGCCTCATCATAGGTTCGCAACTTTGCCGGATATATAAATTCTGTTTTTAGTATTGAAAAGAAATTTTCTGCGATTGCATTGCCATAAGGATTTCCTTACCTTGCCAATAAATAGGTATTAATATAAAATTTTATATTAGCAAAATACAGATCAGAAAAAATGAATATTTAACGATCTGAAAAAATATTGTAAATACATACACTATTTTTAGTAAAAATGTATTAAACAGGTAGAAAAAAAAGCTTTTATATGCTATACTCTAAAAAAGACCTTATCAACAGCAATTTAACCGAAAGAGAGGTCACTCTATGAAAAAAAGATTTATTACAATTGCACTGACTGCAGGTATTGCAGTGTCTTTTTGCGGCTGTAGCAACAACAGTGTTGCTGAACCTCTTGAAAATGCATTGAAAGATGTTTCAATGAGCGATGTAGAACTGCTCAATGCATATGAACAGAATGCTTTTAATCTGGAAGTCAGCTATTTAAAGAAGCTTGATGCAGACAAGCTTCTGAAAGGCTTCTGTGACATCGGCGGTGTGGAAAACAATGCCACCCTGTACGGAGGATGGGAAACCTCATCTATTCAAGGACATACCTTGGGACACTACCTTTCTGCCGTTTCTCAGGCTTATGCCACCTCAGGTGATGTGGAGCTTAAAGAAATTGCAGATCATATTGTGTCTGTGTTGGCTGAGTGTCAGAATGCAGATACAGGCTATCTTGCCGCTATACCCGAAGAACACTATGCCCGAATTGAGCAGGGCAACACATCCGGCACATGGGTACCGTGGTACACTATGCATAAAATAATAGCAGGTCTGATTGATGCTTATGAGCTTACTGCGAACGTTCAGGCACTTGATGTTGCCTCTAAGCTCGGTGATTGGGTATACAGCAGAACATCCCAATGGGATGAAGAAATGCAGCGTACCGTGCTGAATGTTGAATACGGCGGAATGAACGACTGCCTCTATCAATTGTATAGCCATACAAAGAGTGAAAATCATCTTTCCGCAGCCCACAGCTTTGATGAAATGACCTTATTCGACCCGCTTTATAACGGCGAGGATATTCTCAACGGTAAACATGCAAATACCACTATTCCGAAAATCATTGGTGCGTTGAACCGCTATATCGTTCTTGGCAAGGGTGAGGAATACTATTTACAGGTAGCTCAAAACTTCTGGGATATTGTAGTTAACAACCACACATATATCACAGGCGGCAACAGTGAGTGGGAGCATTTCGGCGAGCCGAATATACTTGATGCTGAGCGAACAAACTGCAACTGCGAAACCTGTAATACATACAATATGTTAAAGCTCACCCGTGAACTGTTTAAAATTACAGGCAACAGCAAGTATGCCGACTATTACGAAAACACCTTCATCAATGCAATTCTGTCTTCACAGAATCCCGAAACGGGAATGACCACATATTTTCAGCCTATGGCAACGGGCTTTTTTAAGGTTTACAGCTCCGAAACCGAGCATTTCTGGTGCTGTACAGGCTCCGGTATGGAAAACTTTTCAAAGCTTGACGACAGCATCTATTATAAAGATGAAAACAGCATTTATGTTATTCGCTTTACATCTTCCAAACTGACTTGGACGGAAAAAGGCATTACTATTACTCAAAATGAGAATCTGCCCAATGTAACATTTACCGTTAACGGCTCAGCTCAGGCTGACATTGTTTTAAGAGTGCCCGATTGGTGTGCAGATAAACCAACAGTAAAAATTAACGGCTCTGTTTGTGACGAAAAGGCAGTTGACGGCTTTATACGCCTGTCAAGAGAATGGCAGGACGGCGACATTATTGAATACAACATTCCTATGGGAATAGAAGTTTACGATCTGCAGGATAATGAAAATGCAGTTGCATTCAAATACGGTCCTTGGGTACTCAGTGCAGATCTCGGCAATAACGATATGCAGACAAGTACAACAGGTGTTAATGTTACCGTGCCGCTGCTTGATTCTTCCATCAGCGATGTAATTACGATTAAGGATGGCACTATCAAAAACTGGCTGAGAAATATCAATGAAAATCTTGTGCGTCAGGAAGGAACGTTGAATTTCGTTCTGAAAGGAACTGACAGAGAACTCACCTTTTCTCCTCACTATATGCAGTATAAAAACCGCTATGGCATCTACTTCAAGCTTGCGGATGCTGACACAAAAGTGAAAGAAAACGAAGCAGACAAATATATAGTAATTGACAGTTTGCCCGTAGGTAACGATCAGTACGAATTTTCCCACAACCTTAAAGCTAACCTTTCTAACTCAGGAAATCATTTAGGACTGATTTTCAGAGATGCAGAGCCCGGAGGCTTTTTCAGCTATGATATGGCGGTGGATAATACGGTTACAAATTACCTTTGTGTCAAGTATTTCAGCGGCGATACGGGAAGAAGCTTCAGCATTCTCATTGACGGGGAACTTCTTGAAAATGTCGTAATTGAGAACTTGAATCCCGGTGGTTTCTATGATGTTTATTATAAAATACCCGATGAGATGACAGCTGACAAAGAGAAAATAACGGTCGCATTTAAATCTGTCGCTGACAGCTATGCAGGAGGAATTTTCGATAAGCTCAGTATTGTTAAAGATAAATAAGGAGGAATACTAATGATGACTATAATAAACAGACTTTTTGCGTTTTTTGCTTCAATAATCTGTGCCGTTTCCGGATTATTAGGTGCTCCTGATGCCGAAAAGATAACAGCAAGACAATATGAAATTCCCGGCTCTGCTTCCTGTGAAGTTGGCAATGGCAGAGTAAGTGTTCATGACCCGTCAATTGTACAGTCTCAGGACGGAACATTTTATGTGTTCGGTTCTCATGGTGCTGCCGCAAAAAGTAACGATCTTGTAAACTGGTCAAATGTTGCCTGCGGAATTATGGATTCAAACAGTATGCTCGTCCCCGAGGGTGAGACTTTGCGTTCCGTCCTTGCTGAGCCACTTGCCTGGACAGATGCATTTCAGCAGCTGTACGAATACAGTGAAAGCGATTGGCAGACGAACATATGGGCTTCTGATGTTATATACAATAAGGCTATGGGCAAGTATTGCTACTATGCATCAACTTCTGTCTGGGGTACAACCTGTTCCGTTATCTGGCTTGCAACAAGCGATAATGTCGAAGGTCCATATGAATATCAAAAATCCATTGTATATTCGGGCTTTGACAACCGCACCAGAAAGAACAGCCTTGCACGAATAACCCCCATGCATTACAGCTTTACAAATATTTCTTCACTTTTAGATAGCGGAGATTTATATATAAAAGATGTTCTAAATGCAGATTGGTTCGATGAAAACGGGTATTATCACAGCGGTCGTTATCCCAATGCCATTGACCCAACTCTTTTCTATGACGAAAGCAATAATCTTTGGATGGTATACGGCTCATTTTCAGCAGGCATATTTGTTATGCCTATGGTTGAAGAAACAGGTCTCCCTGACTATGAATACATGAAAAATCATGACGACTATGATATCTACTTTGGCAAGCAAATAACAAAAACCAACGCTGATAACGAAGGTACAGGCGAAGGCCCGTATATTACATACGACAGCGAAAGCGGATATTATTATCTCTACCTTACATATTCGGGTCTTAACGCTTTGGGCGGATACAACATCAGAGAATACCGCAGTGAGAACCCCGACGGACCTTATCTTGATGCGGCAGGCAACAACGCTCTTGACGATTTCAACACAGGCGTAAAACTTTTCGGTAACTATAAATTTGATTGCCTTGATACTTCCTATCTTGCAGGCGGTCACTCTTCAAGCATTGTTACAGAAGACGGAAAAATGTTCCAGGTATATCACACCCGTTTTAATTACGGAAATGAGGGACATCAGGTAAGAGTACATCAGATGGCAAGAACTCAAAACGGCTGGGCTGTTGTTCTACCCTTTGAATACACAGGTGAGACCATAAACGAAAGCGGATATACCACTGAAGAAATCTGCGGTGAATACGAATTTATTGCTCACGGAACAATCAGCAACAGTTGTACAGATTGGGAAGATGTTGAAAACATTATTGCACCTACTCAGACAATTACTCTTAATGCAGACGGCACAATTACAGGACTTGAAGTATATGAGAGTGAAAAAAGTAACACCGCCGTATCTTCCCGTGAAGTCAGCGGTTCATGGAAAGCAGTTGACGACACAGCATATGCAAGCTTTGTCATTGACGGCGTAACCTATGAAGGCGTGTTCTGCGTACAGAAAAATGAAAGTAAAGACAAAACCGAAAAGCTTGTTTTCAGTGCTGTTGGAGACAACAACGAGTGTATCTGGGGTGTAAAGAAATAATATTGATGATACTTGAGCAGAATCACCTCATCGGTCCAACATCTGCGTCTTTTATTTGAATATTGTATAAAAATAATGATTCTCCAAAGCATGATATTACCCCTGATTCATTTGACAAATTCCTTGAAATAAAGTATAATATTAATAATGAATGGTCCACTTTAAAATATCAATATCGAACTGTAAATAGATATGAGGTCGATGGAAATGTACCGGCATCAAAAATTTATGAATTACACGAAATAGGCATTGATGCTAAAGCAAAGTTTACAGGAAAAGCTCGTAAACAAGCAAATATGGGTATTTGTGAATTAGACAACACAACTTTATTTGCTAACAGCCAAGTAAATCAATCTACTGATCCATATTTTAAGAACTTTAGTGGCGATCGCTCTAAATTAGTGTTATTGAAAGAAGATCGACTTTTTTCTAACGCATACAAATCTGTTGGAAATAGAGCAAATACATATGTAGACAGTGAATCTAAATTTTTTGAATATGCTGCAGATATATGCTCTGATGGAAAGCCACACACTTTAAAAATTCTCTCTGAAAAATGTATGTGTCCAAGTTGCAAACAGGTAATGATGCAGTTTTCAAAACAATTTCCTGATGTTGATATTCAAGTTGTTTCTGGAAGAACAGATCGTGAAGTTACAAAACATGGCGAATTCTGGAACAAACGAGTAAAATATAGAAAGAAGAAAGAAACAGATGCGAGCTAAAAATGATATCTCATATCATGAATATAAAGAAGGCGTGCATGATAAGTTTAACTTATTGCTTCACGGATTCTCTGATAGTGAGCCTTATCAATTAACGGACTCCATGGTGGAAGAGGACGCTGAATTATTTGTTGGGACGTCAATTGCACTGTGGATGATTTCGCTTGCCGAATATGAGGTCAGGCACAATATTCTCGAAGATAGAGTGCTTGAACAAGTTTCATACCATATTCACCGATATGAAATGGGAAAATATACAGATATAAGTGATGAAGAAAAAGAAGAACTTGAAGCAGATATCGAATTTATCAAAAGTCATGTTAAAATATATGATAAGGAAGACATGATTTTAGATGATGACTAAAAGATAACACAACAAATCAGCAATCGTACAAAAGTACGGTTGCTTTTTTATGCCTTGAAAGGGGGTGAATGCGAATATGGCTACAATTAAAAAAGCATTTGCAATGAGCGATGTTAAGATAAGTTTTGTTTCACTTGTTGATAAAGCAGCAAATAAACAGGTGTTCCTTTGCGTATAGGGATTTATAGAATATATATAATAAATCGAACGACATCATTGAAGTGTATCGATTTAAGTGAGCCATAAATATTGTTCCGACTTTATATTTTTTGTGTTATTGAAAGATTAATTCTTTTGTAGTATAATTAGATAAAACAATAATTTTATGGAGTAAAAACATGGATAAGGGAAAAATGAAGACTTATAAAAAGATACTGTTATCGGTTGTTGCCTTTATTATCCTTGCGGTGATTCTCGGCACAACAAATATTATCCCCCATCTTGCAGTAATTCCCGATATGTTTACAGTCGGTCTTGACTATATTTCTTTAGACAGAAATTCTGATGCAGTTTCAGCTGATGAGCTTAACAAAGCTATTGAAAAAGCGGCAGAAGATTTTTCACACCCTTTTGTTCTTGCAAATAAAGATAATTTTGACATAGTAAGAAAAGAATACGAAGAAAAATCTTTCACTGAATACACAGAAAGTCTCAGCAAATCAGTTCTTGATAACGCTGACGGACTTCTCGACACCGATATTTACCCTGTTATGGAGTATGTGCTTGACGAAGAAGACAGTATTCTGCCTATTTCCCGTGAGGTTATCAACCGTATGGTGATTCTCGGCTATGCGTGGCAGATTACAGGTGCCGACAAATACGCAGAAAGGGCTTGGCAGGAGCTGAGCAAAGTGTGCAGTTATGATGATTGGTGTACGAGTCATTTTCTCGCAACGGCTGAAATGGCTTTGGCTGTGTCAATAGGATATGACTGGTTTTTCGATTATCTTACCGATGAGCAAAAAGACCTTCTTGCTGAAACAACCTATAATTATGCAATCAAGCCTGCTCTGTCAAAAAATTATCTGAAAAACTGGTTTACCTGGTCAAAGAACAATTGGAACAGTATCTGTTACAGCGGTATAGGCATTGCATGTATGACTTTCAGCTCATACTATCCCGACGAATCGGCAGAATTTCTTTCCATGTGCTATAAGAATATGCCCATTGCTTTTGCAAACTTCACCCCCGACGGTGTTTATGCAGAGGGTTCCGGTTACTGTCAGTCGGGTATGAATTCGATAGTATACTTTGCTGCTACGTCCAAAAACTTCTTCGGCACTGATTACGGTATGTCTGAAATTGATGGCTTCAAAGAATTAGGATATTTCCCCGTATATATTACAACACCAACAGGTGTTTTTAACTTCGGGGACAATAAAGACTTAATGTGTTTCTCTCCTGCACTTCATTGGTACGCTTCGGAATACGATTCTCCACTTCTTGCTTGCTATCAGATGTGGGATATGCCCGATGAATTCACTGTCAACACTTCAAGTTCGGTTGAAAGAAACGGCGACGGAAAAGAAGATGCACTTTCCTCTCTCTGGTATAACAGAAAATATAAAGAAAAAAATGCAGATTTCAGCAATGAACCTCTCGCAGTACGTCTTGAATCGGATGCAGGGCAAACGCTGACTCTTATGAGAAATGCTTACCTTGACAAAAACGGTACGTTTGCAGGCATCAAGGGCGGATATAACTACACAAACCACGGTGACCTTGATATCGGTACTTTCGTCTTTGATTCAATGGGAGTAAGATGGGCTGAAGAACTCGGACCCGGCAGTTACGATGCTCCCAACTATTTCCTGAACCTGCCTGCAGGCGGCAGATGGAAGAACTACAGCAAACGTGCAGAAGGGCAAAATACTCTTGTTATAAACCCGAACATGACACTTGACGATCAGTACGCACTTGCTTCTTGCGATTTCACTTCATTTGAAGAAACTGCTGACGGCGGTAAATGCTCACTTAATATGACAGATGCTTACCGTATGAACGGTGCAGTTGAAGTCATAAGAGATTTCGAGCTTTATGACGGTTATTCTTCTCTTAAAATCACCGATAAAATAAAATGTTTAGTTCCGAGTGAAGTTTATTGGTTTATGCACACAAAGGCTGATATCAGCCTTTCAGAAGACTGTAAAACCGCTATTCTTACAATCGGAGATAAGCAGCTAAAGGCAACCTCTCATGCTGACGGTATTTTCTCCGTTATGAAAGCAGAAGCACTGGACGGAGCTTATGAATATGACTCAGAATATCCCGATATTCAGAAGCTTACAGTGAAGCTTGACGATGTCAAGGAAGCAGATATTTCTATCACACTTGAACCGGTTATATAAAGCCAGAAAAACATAATAATTTCATAAAAAAATTATATAAGACATATGTATTTTCCAGAGGTGTTTTTATGAAAATATTTTCTTTAAGGCTCAAATCTATAACCATAACCGCAATTATACTTATCGCAGTTTGTTTAGGTGTGTATTTCATGGCATCACTTGTAAACGAGGCTGTATCAGCAAATGACAGGCTGATTCCGATTTATAATGTTGATAAAGACACAAATGAGGTTGCTATCACTTTTAACTGTGCAATAAGCGGCGATATCGACCGTATCCTGTCAATTCTTGAAGCGTATGATGTAAAATGTACTTTCTTTCTTTTAGGCTCCTGGGCAGAAGCACACGCAGATGAAGTAAAAGCAATTTATGATGCAGGGCACGAACTGGGAAATCATTCATACTCGCATAATGATATGCCGTCAATGAGCTATGAGAATATAATTCTGGATATTCAGAAATGCAACGATGTTGTAAAAAGTATCACAGGCGAATCCCCTACCCTGTTTCGTGCACCGTCAGGAGCTTACGACAACAAAACCATCTCCGCCGCAGAGGAATTGGGTATGACAACAATTCAATGGGATGTGGATTCTGTTGACTGGAGGAATATATCCGAAGATGAAATCATCAGCAGGGTCACATCAAAAGTAAAAAGCGGTTCAATAATTCAATTACACTCCGGAACTGAACACACGGCAGATGCATTGCCTGACCTGCTTGATTATCTGACTGCTAACGGATTCACAACAACAACTGTCAGCAAACTAATATATACATCCGACTACAAAATTAACAGCAATGGAACGCAAAGCCTGATACAATAAAATATTAATGATTTATACAAGAAATATTAATTTTATGTTAATAATATATTTACACTTTGCTCATTTTGTTTAAAATTAATTAACCAATGCATTTTCATATTGTTATATAATGTTGTTAATGTTTTAACGGAGGAATGCAATATGATAATGTCAAAGAAAACAGTTTTTGTTACCGGAGGCACTGGCACTATGGGTTGGGCAGCATTCAAAGAACTGCTCAAGCATCCTAACGAAGTCAACATACGTCTTCTTGTAAGAAAAAGTCCTAAAAACTTTGCTCTGCTCAAACCATACCTCAATTATCCCAACGTCAAAATGATATGGGGTGATCTTCTCGATTACGAATCAATCCTTGAAGGTATTGAGGGCTGTGATTATTTGCTTCATATCGGCGGCATGGTATCCCCTGCGGCTGACTACAAGCCTTACTCCACTCTTAAAACAAATGTTACTGCGGCCGAATATATTGTTAAAGCTGTTAAGGCTCAGCCAAATGCTGATGATATAAAGGTGTGCTATATCGGTACTGTTGCACAAACCGGATGCAGAAATTATCCTGTTCACTGGGGACGTTGCGGAGATCCCATCAAAATTTCCGTATATGACCACTATGCAATATCAAAAACCATTGCAGAACGAGTTTTTGCAGAAAGCGGTTTAAAACATTGGGTTGTAATGCGTCAGTCAGGTATTCTCTACCCTGCCCTTCTTCACAATATGGAGCCTATCATGTACCATGTTCCCCTTAACGGTATGCTTGAATGGGCAACTGTTGAAGATTCCGGCAGACTTATGTGCAATCTTGTTACAGAAGAAAATCTGCCCGAAGAATTTTGGAGAAGCTTCTACAACATCGGCTCCGGTAAGGAATACAGACTTACAAACTATGAATTTGAAAAACTGCTTCTGGGTTGTATCGGTTTGGGCGATCCTAAAGACCTGTTTGACCCCAACTGGTTTACGCTCAAAAATTTCCACGGTCAGTACTATGCAGACAGTGATTTGCTCGAAAAATATCTTCATTTCCGTGAAAATCTTCCTGTTGAAATGTACTTTGACAGACTTGCAGAACAGGTTGAAGCATACTTCAGAATCCCAAAATATATTCCCGCAACAAAGATTATCGATGCTTGTGCAAAGCCATTTATGAAGAAAATTGCAGAGACAAAAAAATGGGGTACTCTCGACTGGATAAAGACAAGGGATCAGAACAGAATCTCAGCATTCTACGGTTCATACGAAGATTGGCAGAAAATCGGTTCATATTGGTCAATGTTTGAGCTTGAAAGCCCTGACAAACACAATATGGCTGCTGACGAATATAAGCTTGACCACGGATATGACGAAACGAAGCCTGTATCAGAACTTGATTTGAAGGATATGCAAAAAGCTGCTGAATTCAGAGGCGGCAGCGTTGTCAGCAAGAAGATGACAAAGGGTGATATGTTCACAAAAATCAAGTGGAGATGCGGTACTTGCGGCAAAGAATTCAGTGCAAGCCCCAATCTGGTACTCAAAGGCGGCCATTGGTGTCCCGACTGCATAATTCCTACCGTTAAATGGAAATATGACGAGGTTGCAAGAACAAATCCTTTCTTTGCTCAGGTATGGTACAATGACCACTCACCGGAAGAAAACAATGTTTATTACTTCGACGAGATTTTCGAGGGTTGGGAAAGAAAAAAATAAAAACATTTACTTTTATAAAACCATAACAAGTTTATCTATAAAATTTCCGACAGAATGCTCCTGTTGGAAATTTTTTTATTCGAACTATTTACATATGATTTTTTTTATGGTAGAATAAATATGAATTGAATCCGAACAGGAGGGAGGATATAAAATGGATATTTTAAGCATCTTCACAACAATCTACAAGATTATCATGAAATTCCTTGAAAATCTCCTTGTTGAATGGGAATAATTTAATTGATTATGCAATATCAGCCAAAAAAGCTTTTATTAACTTTTTTGGCTGTTTTTGTTGTTCATCAATAACCTATAATATTTTTAAGTATTCGCAAAAAAAACTTGAAACATATATAAAAATAATGTATAATGCTTTTAGTATTACAGTTAGGAAGAAATTATATGTTGGGTAAAAGTGTCAAAGTCAGGATAACTAAACCCTTCAATTCCTTTGACAGCAAAAACAATACCAGGTATATGCTCAATTTCGGTATAGCCGAAATAAAGACAGAAAAAAGAAATTTTATTTATTCAGCCTGCGTTATGGGTATCAACCACCCTGTCAATATTTTTGAAGGGAAAATTATAGCCATTGTCCGGCATCAGGACAAAAGGCCAAATTACATTATTGTTGCACCGAAAAAGTCAAGATATATAAATTTTGAAATTGAGGATGCAATTAAATTCCTTGAAAAAAACAGACCTCATAAGCTTGAGTGCCTTTATGAGAGCTCTTGCGGTGCGGTCGTTTTCAGGGATATCGGAAATACTCGAAAATATCTTCTCATCAAAAACAAGCGAAGCACGCATTGGGGATTCCCCAAAGGACATATTGAGAGAGGAGAAACACCTATTGCGACGGCAAAACGTGAGGTATTGGAGGAAACCGGACTGCATATAAATATCATTGACGGGTACAGCTCCACTTCCGAATACAAAATCGCAGGCAGAGTTGAAAAAAGAGTAACTATTTTCCTTGCAAGTACAACAGATGTCAACACAGTCATTCAGCAAGAAGAAATTGAAGATTACATCTGGCTTGATTACAACAATGCACTTAAACAATTGAAATTCGAAAATGACAAGAGTATCCTTATTTCATCGAAGGATTTTCTTGAAACAAAAAATATTTAATTTAGGAGCTGATTAAACTGGCTGAAACATTAGCTAATTTTTTTGTGGAGATTTTTGGCAACACGATTCCTGCAGAAGTAACTATATTTATTATCTCACTTCTGCCAATTCTTGAACTCAGAGGCGGACTTATTGCCGCAGTGCTTCTGAATGTTCCTCTGTGGAAAGCTTTCATAATTTGTTACATTGCAAATTTGATTCCCGTTCCGTTCATTATTCTTTTCATCAAAAAGATTTTTGAATTTTTGAGAAGATTTAAAATTTTTGACAAGTTTATCGACAAGCTTGAAGCAAAGACCGAAAAAAATAAAGACAAAGTAATGCGCTATAAGCAGTGGGGACTTCTTATCTTCGTTGCAATTCCCCTTCCCGGAACAGGTGCTTGGACAGGTTCGCTTTTTGCTGCCCTTCTTAACATTGACTTAAAAAAAGCATTTCCAATCATTGCACTGGGCGTACTTATTGCAGGCGTTATCGTTGCAGTAGCATCTTACGGAACAGCAGCACTTTTAGGTTCAGAACCTGCTTCAGCGGAAGCAGTAATTTCAGTACTTTCTCAGTTAAAAGCATAAATTTAACCTCCCGAAAGGGAGGTTTTTTAATATTGATGATTATATAAATTTCACACCTAACAGTTCAACTATATCTGCAGACTGCTCAATATTAATTTTTGCACCTTTTAGCTCCGTAAATTTATCAGACACTGCAATTCCTCTTATATCACAGGCGGATAAATCAACATCTTTAAGCTTTGTACCGAAAAAATCAGCCGATATTAAACTTACATCAGAAAATTTTACTTTTTTGAGATTTACATTCTGAAATGCTGCAAATTTCATATTACAAGCCATAAATGAAGTTGCTTCGATTTTTGATTCTGAAAAAACACCGTAACAAAATGATGTTCCGCTGATTTCAGTTTCTTTTATATGTGAATCTGAAAAATCAGAGCCGTCAATTTTTGAATTTTGCACAGTACAGTTTTTCCAATAACTTCCGGTGAATCTGCAATTGACAAAACTGCAATCTGCAATATAAGAATCAACAAATGATGTTTTTGAGAAATCACAGTTTTCAAACTTACATTCAGAAAATTTAACGGAGTTAAAATCAAACTTTACTAAATCAACGGAAACTATTTTTTCGTTTTCAAAAACAGAATTTTTAACGTAATCATCAGATTCCGAAACAGCTTGAATAAAAGTTACTTTCATATTTTCTATATTACTTAAAGTACATATAAAACTGACATTTTATCATGCCGTTATAGAGCTTTCTGCGTTTATCGGCTTTTCTGCCAAAGGATTTTTCAAAATCCTCATCAGCAGTGATTATATAATAAGCCCAGCCTCTTTGAGGAGTGAAAACATTGCCGATTTTCTTATAAAGCTGCTGCACGGAAGCAGTATCCATAAGTCTTTCGCCATAAGGGGGATTAATAATTACAGTTCCTCTGTCGGTTTCGGGCTTAAAATCCGTAACATCTGCTTTTTTGAAGGTTATAAGGTCAGCAACACCGGCTCTTTGAGCATTTTCACGTGCAATCTTGAGAGCAGCCACATCAACATCCGAACCGTATGCTTTAAATGTAATATCGGTTTTTTCAAGGCTTCTTGCTCTTTCTCTCTCCTGCTGCCATATCTCAGTAGGTATCTGACTCCAACTTTCAGCCGTAAAATGCCTGTTTACACCGGGAGCAATATTTTTTGCCATCATAGCTCCTTCTGTAAGAATTGTACCGGAACCACACATCGGGTCATAAAGAGTATGGAAATCACGAAGTCTTGCAAAATAACAGAGAGCTGCTGCAAGTGTTTCCTTTATAGGAGCTGCGTTTGAAGCGGGTCTGTAGCCTCGCTTGTGAAGTCCTGCACCTGTAGTATCAATAAGAAGACTAACTTTGTTTTTCATTATAGAAAACTGAATCTGATACATCGCTCCTGTCTCTTTAAACCATTCGACATGATACTTTGTCTTTAGTCTTTCAACAACAGCTTTTTTAATAATAGCCTGACAGTCACTTACACTGAAAAGATCAGAGTTGAGTGAATACCCTTTTACAGGGAACCTATCTTCTCTGCCGATCCAATTTTCCCAAGGCAAACGCTTCGTTCCCTGAAAAAGCTCTTCAAACGAATGAGCCTCAAAAGTGCCCATGAGCACCTGTATTCTTTCAGAAAATCTTGAACATATATTTGCTCTTGCGAGAATGCTCTCGTCTCCCGAAAAAAGCACTCTTCCGTTTTCTGCAGCAACATCAGATGCACCCATTTCTCTCAATTCTTCCGCAATGGGAGCTTCAAGTCCGAGAAGACACGGAACTACAAAATTGATTTTCATAAATTACCTCATTATTTCATAGAATTCATTATTGACCTTACTTTATCGGGGCAGTCCGTGATAATTCCGTCAACACCGCATTTAATAAGTCTTCTGATAGAAAACTCGTTATTAACAGTCCATGCGTTGACCTTGATTCCGTTTGCATGAGCAGCCTTAACGTAAAGAGGGCCTACATAAAACTCTATAGGATGTAATGCATCTGCACCGATTTTCTTTGCATAACCTACAGGATTTGCAAGCTGCAAAGGTGAATGAAAATTATTGGGTGAGTAAAGATAACCTGTTTTACATCTGGGATCAATTTTTTTTGCTTCTATCAGAAGCTTTGAACTGAAGCTGGAAATAAGAAGCCTGTCAAACAACCCGTGTTCTTTTACAGCAGTAATTGTTTTTTTGACTATATCCGACTCTCTTTCTCTGGGAGTTTTAAGCTCAATATTCATAATTTCGATATCGGATGATGCAATCAAATCAAGAAACTCATCAAGAGTGGGAATGGGTGTACCTTTAAATGTAGGCGAATAATATGCTCCGAAGTCAAATTTTTTGATTTCTTCAAGAGTATAAGATGCAATCGTTCCCATGCCGTTGCTGGTATCATTAATAGTATAGTTATGGCATATTACAGGTACGCCATCCTTGGTCATATGTACATCAGTCTCCACACCGTCTGCACAAAGCTGAATTGACTTTTGAAATGCAGGCAATGTGTTCTGAGGGGCATATTTATTTGCACCTCGGTGAGAAATTATCTTTATTTGATTCATTTTCTTCACGCTCCAACTTATATATCCTGTACATTGTAGCATATTTTTCTTGATAATAACAGCATTTTGTTAAAAAAATATATAAAATTATATATTTTTTACGGGATTGACATTTTTTTTCAGTGAGTTATAATAATATAAGTTAACAGATAAAGGAGACTGCATAAAATGGATTATAAAATGAACATCGCAGGGCTTGACAGAGCTCTGCCGCTTTGCAAAGTAACAAACGACCTTTATATAGGAGCATTTGTAATATTCGGTGATGCCGAACTGACAACTGCCTGTGCAAGTGAGCTTCTGAAAAAAGCACCGGAGTACGATTATCTCATCACTGCGGAAGCAAAGGGTATTCCTCTTATCCATGAGATGGCAAGACAGCACGGCGACAAAAAATACTTCCTTGTCAGAAAAAAGCCCAAGCTCTATATGACAGGAGTGCTTGAGGTTACAGTAAAATCAATCACTACTGAGGGCGAACAGAAGCTTTATCTTGACACTGCCGACGCTCAGATGATGAAAGGAAAAAGAATACTCATTGTTGATGATGTTATTTCAACAGGTGAATCCCTCAGAGCAATCGAAGAGCTTGTAAAACAGACCGGTGGTGAAGTTTGCGGCAAGATGACGATTCTTGCAGAAGGTGACGCACAGGATAGAGACGATATCATTTACCTTGAAAAACTTCCATTATTCAATTCCGACGGAACTGTAAAATAAACGATGGATAAAATACAAAAACAAGAAAACGATAATTTTCTGCTTGAATGCGAGCGTTGGTGGATTTTTGCACTGATGATGTGCATAGGCGGTTTCTACGGCGGATACACATACTCCAGCAGAGGCGGTGTATTCTGTAACGCTCAGACAGCAAATTTCGTACTTTTCGGTTTGGCGTTAGGTAACGCAGATATAAGCACTGCCGTATACTACCTGATTCCAATGGTGTCGTACCTGAGCGGAACAATAATCTCAGAAATTTTACCAAAACAAGTCAATAAACACAGTCCGATAAGATGGGATACTGCCTTTGTAGGCTTTGAAATTCTGATGGTGCTTATAATCGGTTTTATTCCTGAATCCGCACCTGTTCAGATATGTCACATAATGGTGAATTTCATGTGTTCAATGCAATATAACACATTCAGAGCAGCAGAAAGGATACCTATGGCAACAACTTTCTGCACAGCACATGTCAGAAACGTAGGTGTATACTTCGTAAAATGGCTTAAGCACAGAGACGAAACCAATTTTTTAAAAAGAAGCCTTTTTCATTCCGGAATGATAAGCGTATTTATTCTCGGTGTAGTACTTGCAACTGCAGCAAGCAGATTTTTCGGAACAAAATCAATTTGGTTTGCAGAAATACTGCTTATTATCACTTTTGCTGATTTGCTTCATGCAGATCTTACAAAGGAAAAAGGTATGTTCGACAGAGTACCTAAAGGACATTAAAAAATCATCACCGTAATCATTATGACTACGGTGACTTTTTCACTTTAGTTAAGTATGAGTAAAATAACAAAAAACAGTGCAATCAAAAAAAACACGCAAGTGATAATCCAATTAGATTTCCACTTTTCTTTAACTGAAATTTTTTCAAAAGTTTTAAACATTGAGAAAAAACTGACTATAACACAAGGTGTAATGATTAAAAGAAATATCAGTACTGTATCAATAAGTGACATATTTAAAGCCTCCTAAAAAATTATTCCTTAAACACCTCGTCAAGATCCGCATCATGAGCATAATTGCGTTCCTTTATCTCACGCAATCTCTGTCTTGTCTGTTTCTGTTTCTTTTTGTATTTATTATATACTACTGCCATATAAACAAGCACAGCAAGAAGAACTACAGCAAGAAGTATCAAAAAAACGGGAGAAGTGACAACGGTTTTGATGATATAGCCTGCATAAAGCAATCCGCTTCGTGAAACGGCTTCACCGGCAACAAGATTTACGCTTGCAATAACACTGTCTGCATATTTAATTTTAACTGTACCTAACACCTGTCCTTTTTCAACAGGTGCAGTTATATCTTCCTGCACTTCAATAATATACTCAAGGCTGTCAGAATCAACAGTGCTCAGCAGAAGTGCCTGAAGCTGAATTTGAGGAACAAGTCTGACGGTATCAGTCTGAGTTGACAGAGAAACGGAAGCTGTTGTAATAGTATCCGTAGTTTCTGCAATTGTTGTCATACGCAGGTTATTAAAAGCCCACCGAAGCATTCTTCTTGCCTCATAAAGAGCCGTATTATCAACATAACCGCAACCGTCTATACATTCATTTGGACAGCCCAAAACGATTGCAACATAGGTATACGCATCCTTAGTAGCTGTTATTGCTGCACATCTGAGTGCTTCATCAGTTTGTCCAACCTTAAAGCCCTTTGCATATTCATAATAATATCTTGTTCCGCTTTCAACAATATCACAGGCAGTATTAAGCTTTCTCTCTTCACTGACATTCGTTGCAGGAACGGTATAAGTTACAGTTGCCGCCATATCAGCAAGGACAGAATTTTTCATTGCATATTTTGTAATCAAATACATATCAAAGGCAGAGGAATACTCACCCTCCTCGTCAAGACCGTGAGCATTTGTAAAATTAGTATTTTCGCAGCCGAGATTTTCTGCAAAATCATTCATCATTTTAACAAAATTATCAATTGAACCGCCAATATGTTCCGCAAGAACATTACAGGCATCATTTGCATTTTTTAGCATAGCACAATACAGTAAATTTCTGACAGAAATCTGCTCCCCCACCTGCAAATTACAGCTTGCACTGTAAATATTTTTCAAAGGTGCAAGAGAAGATTCGGTAACGGTCACTATTTCATCAAGATTTTCACAATTATCAACAACTACAGCCGCTGTTGCAATTTTCACAAGTGAAGCACATTTCAACTGCTTGTCTGCATTTTGAGAAAAAACTACAGCACCTGTATCCACATTTACAAGAAGATAAGCGTCAGATCTCATATCTTCAAGGTTTGCATTATAATAAGCGGCAGAAGAACCCACCGAAAACAAAGGCAAAAGGGACAAAATAAAAATAATCATAAAAATTATCGTTTTTTTCATAGACACACCCACCCATTTGTGCTACAATAAGTATACAATTAATTTTATAAAAAGTAAAGATGTAAATTACAATTGAGCAAAATTGCATTTTATGAAAAACTATACATATTCTATTCAATTATGATTTTTTGATTGGAGAAGCACAATGGTATATATTACAGGTGATATACACGGCGATTTATCAAGACTCTCGCCGGAAGCATTAAAGTTTATGAAAATTCACGACACACTGATAGTCTGCGGTGACTTCGGCTTTATTTGGGATGACTCAAAAAATGAAGATAAAGTTCTCAGAAATCTGGGAAAAAGAAAATACAATATCTGCTTTATAGACGGAACACATGAGAATTTCAAGCTACTGAATAAATTTCCTGCACAGGACTACAACGGCGGAAAAGCCCGCAACATCTGCGGCAATCTTTATCACCTTATGCGAGGACAAATATATACAATCGAAAGCATGAAGATCTTTACTATGGGCGGTGGTGAAATGCCGGAAGCAGAATTCCGTTTTGAAGAGGACGATGACTCCACAAGACCGGAGATTCCAACAAAGGAAGAGTTGCTTGCAGCCGTAACGAGACTTGAAAATGTAAATTACGATGTTGACCTGATAATAACTCATGAACCTCCCTCAAAAACAAGAGAATTCCTGCTGATGCAAAAGAATGAACAATTTTCTGTATCCGCATTGAATGCATTTTTTGATGAACTTGCAGTTCAGTGCAAATACAAGAAGTGGTACTTCGGAAGTATGCACATGGACAAGTTCATTTCAAACAATCAAGTTGCAGTATTCAGAAACATTCTTAATGCAAAAACAGGAATGAAAATTTAGCTCATATACCGTTTTAACAGTTCCACAGCCGTCTTCGAGGTAAAGTTACCCGGAGTGCGGCTGAAATTTTTTTGAGGATCAGTCCATCGGTGTGAATATTTTTCCATTTGTTCAGGTGTGATTTGAATTTTCACATCTGCAAGAGTTTCAATCATATTACAAAGCTCATCTTGTTCCATTTTTATAGAAGCAAAAAGCCTTTGTGCTTTATCAGGCATATGTTCTGCGGAAATTCTTATAAATTCGGGAAGAAATGCCGCACAAGCTCTGCCGTGAGCGATACCGAAATCTTCAGTCAGCAGATATCCCATTGTATGAGGGAAACAGGCTCCCGTAATATTAAGAGCAAGGCCTGCAATGAGAGATGCAACATACAACTCTTCACGAAGTGTTTCATCAGGCAATGTTCCGTTGTTATAAAAATGTAAAAGTCCGTTTCTGAGCATTTCAAAGGCTTTTTCAGCATAAATATCACTCAGTTCATTGGCGGTGGGAGAAAAATACCCTTCAGCAACATGAGCAAAAGCATCAAGAGCCGTTGAAACAGTTACATGATAAGGCACAGAGCAAGTATATTTATAATCACAGAAAGATACGGCGGAATAGCACCCTCCTATACTCTTTTTCATACCGTTATCACTGTTTGTAAGAACGGAAACACCGGTAACCTCACTGCCTGTTCCTGCAGTTGTACCTACTAACAAAAAAGGTAAAGGCTTATTTTTATGCTTCATCGAATAAATATCAGAGTGATTCATTTCCGGATTTGTTGCAAAAATCGCAACAGCCTTTGAAGCATCAAGTGGTGAACCTCCGCCGATACCTATAATAAAATCAGCACCGAAATTTCTTGCACACTCTCCTGCTTTTCTGCAATCCTGAGTGTAAGGATTTTGCGTAATCGAATCGAAAATTGTATACTCAATCTTATTTTTCTGCAGTGCAGTTGTCACATCATCAAGTGCTCCGCTTCTTTTTGCGGAATTACCGCCCGTTACAATAAGACAACGGTTACCGAATTTAAAAAAAATATCGGCATTGTTTTGCACACAATCCCTGCCACAGATAATACTAACAGGCATATAAGAAGTCAGATCCATGTTTTTACTCCTTTTTGAAACTAATATTGCAAGAGAAAATTTCTTTTTACTAATTTAAAAAGACCGATTTTACTCGGTCTTTTTTTATATTGATACTATCAGCCGATAACTCTTGCTGAAACAACACCGTCAACTGCTTCAACGGTTGCGATTGCAGACTCAGAAATACTTGCTGAATCAACAATAACATAACCTGTTTCTTTTCTGATTGATGCGGTTGAGTCATCTGATGCAATACCTGCCTTTGCAAGCACTGCAAAGATATTTTCACTGACATCACCCTTAGTGATAACAGTAAGACGCTTTTTACCTTCTGCAAGCTCCTTTGAAACACAGGGAAGGTTTACAGAATTTACAACATTACCCTTTTCAAGGTACTCTGAAATCTGATTAACAGCCATAACTGCACAATTTTCCTCTGATTCGGGAGTTGAAGCACCAAGGTGAGGAAGTGCGATAACTCCGTCAACACAAAGCTGTGCATCTGTGGGGAAATCTGTTGCATAAGCTGCACACTTACCGCTTTCTATTGCTTCAACAATTGCTGCATCATCAACAAGACCGCCACGAGCAAAGTTAAGAACACGAATGCCGTCCTTTGCCATTGCAAGGGTGTCTTTATTAACGATATTCTTTGTTGAATCGGTAAGAGGAGCATGAACAGAGATATAGTCGCTGTCAGTAAAAATCTGTTCAACCTTTGATGTAATAACTACAGAGTTATCAAGTGTTGCGGCTGCCTTATCAGAAAGATAGGGATCATAACCGATAACCTTCATGCCCAGAGCAACAGCAGCGTTGCAAACCTTAACGCCGATTGCACCCAAACCGATAACGCCGAGAGTTTTACCCATAATTTCCGGGCCTGCAAAGTTTGACTTGCCCTTTTCGATCTTTTTGCTGATTTCATCTTCACCCTTAAGAGTCTTGCACCAATCCATTGCAGGAGCAATTCTTCTTGAAGCAAGAAGAAGACCGCAAATTACAAGCTCCTTAACAGCATTAGCATTTGCACCGGGAGTGTTAAACACACAGATACCCTTTTCAGTACAAGCATCAACAGGAATATTATTGTAACCTGCACCGGCTCTTGCGATTGCGAGCACACTTGAGGGAATTTCCATGTCATGCATTGATGCAGAACGAACGATTACTGCATCGGGAGCAGCAAAGTCATCTGCACAAGCATACATATCAGCGTTAAAATTTGAAAGACCTGTTTTTGAAATCTTATTAAGTGTAAGAATATTATACATATCAGGAATTCTCCTTCTCAAATTCAGCCATAAATGCTACAAGCTTTTCAACGCCTTCAATGGGCATTGCGTTGTAAATAGAAGCTCTCATGCCGCCTACTGAACGGTGCCCCTTAAGGTTGATAAAGCCTTTTGCGGCTGCTTCCTTAATGAACTTTGCATTAAGCTCATCACTATCTGTTACGAAAGGTACATTCATAAGAGAACGGTCTTCTGCAACAACAGTACCCTTGAACATCTTGGAGGAATCAAGGAAATCATAAAGAATTTTAGCTTTCTTTTCATTTCTCTCCTTCATTACCTCAAGACCGCCCATATCCTTGATCCATTCAAGAACAAGCTTTGTAATATATATGTTCCAGCAAGGAGGTGTATTGTAAAGAGAATCATTGTCTGCCATAATCTTGTAGTCAAGCATTGTGGGAGTGATATCTCTTGCCTTGCCAAGCATATCCTCACGAATAATACAGATTGTTACACCTGCAGGAGCTACGTTCTTCTGTGCTCCGCCGTAAACAACAGCGAACTTTGAAACATCAAGAGGCTCCGAAAGGAAGCAGGAAGATACATCTGCAATAAGAGGAATATCTCCTGTATCGGGAAGCTCATGATAAACAGTTCCGTAAATAGTATTGTTCATGCATATATACACATAGTCTGCTTCAGGATCAAAATCAGACTTTGCTGTTTTGGGAATATAAGAGAATGTCTTATCTGCGGAAGATGCAACTGCTCTTGCTTCACCGTACTTCTTTGCTTCAGCATGAGCTTTCTTTGCCCACTGACCGGTAATAATATAGTCCGCTTTGCCGCTGCCGTTCATAAAGTTAAGGGGAATAGCTGCAAACTGTGTTGAAGCACCGCCCTGAAGGAAGAGAACCTTATAGTTCTCGGGAATATTCATAATTTCTCTGAAAAGCTTTTCCGTGTCCTTAATGATACCGTCAAATTCCTTTGAACGATGAGACATCTCCATTACGGACTGACCGCTTCCCTGATAGTCAAGCATTTCTGCAGCTGCCTTTTTGAGCACTTCTTCAGGAAGCATTGAGGGACCTGCCGAAAAGTTATATACTCTTGCCATTGTAATCTCCTCCATATTTTTGTTAAATTTTTATCAATCAATTACAATCGTACATATAATAGTATATCAAATCAGTTACAAATGTGCAACATTATTTTCCCTAAAAGTTTAATTATTTTTTGTGAATTTATGTGATATTTTCATATTTAGTCTGACGTGAGTCGAAAAACGCAGAAATATTGTCGTAATTCAAATGATGAGACAAGTCAGACGACAAATTATCGATTGTCAGGCGTGATGAGTATAATTGCCTTCAGGCTAAAAAAGAAATCCCCGAAACCGAAGTCCGGGGATAAAATATTGATCACGTTTCTGCCCATTTTTTTGAGCGTTCAACTGCACGCTTCCAATCAGCATAAATAGCATCTCGTTCCTCTTTGCGAAGCTGAGGCACAAATTCTTTTGAAACTTCACGTATGCCTTCAATTTCTGATCTGCCTGACCAAAAACCTACAGCAAGACCTGCACAATAAGCTGCTCCGAGAGCTGTTGTTTCAACAACCTTAGGTCTGTTAACAGTTGTTTCAATCATATTTGCCTGAATCTGCATCATAATGTTACTTACGCTTGCCCCGCCGTCAACACGAAGCTCTGTCAGCTCAATGTCAGCATCAGCTTTCATCGCTTCAAGCAAATCAGTCATCTGAAAAGCGATACTCTCAAGCACAGCTCTTGCAAAATGCTGCTGATTTACGCCTCTTGTAATACCTACGATCGTACCTCTTGCATACATATCCCAATAGGGTGCACCGAGACCTGTAAATGCAGGAACAAAATATACGCCATTTGCATCCGGAACACTTTCTGCAAGTCTGTCACATTCAGAAGCAGTTTTTATCATTTTCAGCTCGTCACGAAGCCACTGGATTACAGAGCCTGCATTAAAAGCTGAACCCTCAATACAATATTCAACTCTGCCGTCAATACCCCATGCGATACCTGTAAGAAGATTGTTTTCTGATTTTACTCGCTTGCCGCCTGTATTCATAAGCAAGAAACAACCTGTACCATATGTATTCTTTGCCTGTCCGGGACGGAAGCAAGCCTGACCGAAAAGTGCAGCCTGCTGATCACCAATTGCACCTGCAATCGGGATTCCTGCAAGAGATTCAAGACCGGGAATTCCGGCAGCGACTTCGCCGTAAACCTGACTCGAAGGTACAACATCCGGCAGAATTTCCATTGGTATACCTAAACGCTCACAAATATATTCATCCCAACAAAGCTTATCAACATCAAACAGCATGGTTCTCCATGCGTTTGAGTAATCAGTTACATGAACTTTTCCGCCTGTCAATTTCCATATAAGCCATGTCTCAATAGTACCGAAAAGAAGATTGCCCTGTTTGAGAACTTCCCTTGCTTTTTCAGAGTTATCGAGAATCCATTTTATTTTCGTTGCAGAGAAATATGCATCAATTATAAGACCTGTATGATCTTTTATGTAATTGCGCAGCTCTTTATCATCAATTATACGCTTTGCCATATCAGAAGTTCTTCTGCACTGCCATACTACAGCATTATAAACAGGTTCACCTGTTGTTTTATCCCACAGGACTGTTGTCTCTCGCTGATTGGTAATTCCGATTGCAGCAATTTCTTTTGCCTCAACACCACCCTCAATAAGAGTATCGGCAATGGCACGAAATTCACTTCTGAGTATCTCATTGGGGTCATGTTCAACCCAACCGGGTTTGGGATATATCTGTGTAAACTCATACTGTGCCTTTGATTTTATCTGTCCGTTTTTATCAAAAAGAATTGCTCTTGAACTTGTAGTGCCCTGGTCAAGAGAAAGAACATATTTTTTATCGAAATCCATAATATTTCACCTTATTTATTCTTTTTTTTATTTATTTTACACCAACGCAACAGGCAATGTCAAGATAAACAATAATTTAATCAGTAATAAATTTCAATTATGAATATATGCTTTATATTGAAAAATTAGGGGCGATAAACGCCCCTAAAATACAGAACTTAATTACTCATTAAAGCAATTTCATAAACTTTATTTAATTATGCCTTCGTGCAAAGGATTTTACCGTCTGCTACTGAAACATTTATCTGACTGATGCTCATATTTCTGCTTTCAATAATAATATTTGCAATTGCGTCTTCAATGTGCTTTCTGATAGCAATGCGAATATCTCTTGCACCTCTTTCGCCGCCTGTTGCGATATCAGCAATAGCTGAATGCACATCATCACTGACATTGAGATTAATGCCTTTATCCCGAAGTCCGGGCACAAGATCTGCAATAAGAATTTTTGCAATCTGCTCATAGCTTTCATTATCAAGAGGATTGAAAACAATTACCTCATCAACTCTGCCGATAAATTCAGGACGAAGGAACTCGTGAAGTCCTTTCATGGCCTTTTCTTTTGATGCATCACCCTGTGTTTTACCAAAGCCCATCGCACTCTCACGGTTCTGACTGCCTGCATTTGAGGTCATGATGATAACTGTATTTGAAAAATCAACTGTTCTGCCTTGAGCATCACTTGTTTTTCCTTCATCAAGAATTTGAAGAAGAATATTCATTACATCCGGATGTGCCTTTTCGATTTCATCAAACAAAATTACGGAATAGGGCTTTCTTCTGACCTTTTCTGTAAGCTGTCCGGCTTCATCATATCCCACATATCCGGGAGGTGAACCGATAATTCTGGAAACGCTGTGTTTCTCCATAAACTCGGACATATCAAGTCTGATAAGAGTTTCAGGAGTGTCAAAAAGCTCATTTGCAAGCTGTTTGACAAGCTCTGTTTTACCGACACCTGTAGGACCGACGAAAATAAAGGATGCAGGGCGTTTCTGAGGATTTATCTGAATTTTGTTTCTTCTGATAGCAGCAGAAACCGCTTCAACAGCCGCATCCTGACCAATTATTCTGGCTTTGAGATGTGCTTCCATATCTGCAAGCTTGTCAAGGTCTGAATCAATAATTTTTCTTACGGGTATACCTGTCCAAAGATTGATAACCTTAGCAAGATCGTCTTCCGTAACATCGTTGTCCTTTGCTTTTTCACGAAGCTCATCAAGAGAGTTTTCTATACTCATCATCTCTGAACGCACAGCGGCAAGTGCCTCATAATCAGGTTCTTCTCCGTCCTGAGTATTCACAAGCTGTTCTTCGGCAGCTTTAAGCTCCTTAAGTCTGTTTTCCGCAATCTCACAATCACTTATAGCTTTGTTGCGAAGATTTGCACAGGTACAGGCTTCATCAAGAAGGTCAATTGCCTTATCAGGTAAAAATCTGTCGTTAATATATCTCTCTGAAAGAGTAACGGTAAGATAAAGCAGTCTGTCTGAAATTGAAACACGATGATACATTTCATAGTATCCCTTGATGCCCTGAAGCATTTTATAAGCATCATCAATAGAAGGCTCCTCAACCTTTACAGGTTGGAATCTTCTTTCAAGTGCAGAATCCTTCTCTATATACTTTCTGTATTCGGTAAATGTGGTTGCACCAATAACCTGTATTTCACCTCTTGAAAGAGCAGGCTTTAAAATATTCGCAGCATTCATTGAGCCCTCGGCATCACCTGTACCGACAAGGTTATGAACCTCATCAATAAAGAGAATTATATTTCCCTCAGCCTTGACTTCGTCGACAAGTCCTTTTATTCGACTTTCAAACTGACCCCTGAACTGAGTTCCTGCAACAAGAGCAGTAAGATCAAGAAGATGAATTTCTTTATCAACAAGCTTTGCCGGTACTGCACCTGCTGCAATCTTAAGAGCAAGTCCCTCAGCAATTGCGGTTTTACCTACACCGGGCTCACCTATAAGACACGGATTGTTCTTTGTTCGTCTGCAAAGAATCTGAGTTACTCTGTAGATCTCGTCCTCTCTGCCGATGATTGCATCAATTTTACCGTCTCTTGCCTTCTTTGTAAGGTCTGTACAGTAGAGATTAAGGAATTTTCTCTGTTTCTCCTGCTTTTCTTGTTTTTTATCCTTGCCGAAGCGTTTTTTACGCTGTTTTTCTGCCGGAGAATTGTCTTCGTTTTTAGGAACTACGGCACCGTCATTACTGTTTTTGTTCATGGTTCCCATAAGTCCCTGCATAAAGGGAAATGTACCTGCCCCGCCGAACTGAAAACCGTTTTCATCTCCACCCATAGCATCCATTGCGTCACCCAATTGTTCGCTTACGGCATCAATATCTTCTTCGGTAATACCCATGTTTTCCATCATCTGTTTAATGGGACCGATATTCATATCCATTGCACATTTAAGGCAAAGTCCTTCTTGGGTAGTATCGTCACCCTGAATTTTTGAGATAAAAACCACTGCCGGATTTTTACCGCATTTTGAGCATAACATTCTGTTGTCCATTTATTTTCTCCTTAGGTAGCTTCATCAATCAAATCAAGAATATCACGACTTGAGAAATTGTAAGCTTTGTTGCAAAATTGACACTTAACTTCCGTATTTTCGTCCTGTGCCATATCAAGAAGCTCTGTTTTACCTGCTGAAATAAGCGCATTTTGCACACGCTCAAGAGAACAGTCGCATTCATATACAGGATGCATTTCATCAAGAACTTCAATGTTAAAAGATGGTAAAACTGCCTTGCAGATATCCTCGGGAGTCATACCTTCAACAAGCATCTTTGTAACCGACTGAATACCCTGAATATCTTTTTCAACCATATCTATCGTATCGTCTGCAGCCGTGGGAAGAAGCTGAATCAGGAAACCGCCGGCTTTAAGAACAGACTTATCCTGTGCAACAAGTACACCCAGTCCGCATACAGACGGTGTCTGCTCACTTGTTGCAAAATATGAAGTAATATCCTCTGCAATCTCACCGGAAACGATAGGAACTTGTCCCACAAAAGGCTCTTTAAGTCCCAGATCTTTTATAACGGTAAGAAAACCGTTTGTTCCTACTGCTGTGCCTACATCTAATTTCCCTTTACTGTTCAAAGGAAGCTCTACGTTTCCGTCAACAATATAGCCTTTAACATGGCAATTGCTGTCTGCAACAGCAATAACGGAACCGGCAGGGCCGCCGCCGTTTATTTTTACGGTAAGAGTATCATTTTTACCTTTAAGCATACTGCCCATCATAGCAGATGCAGTAAGCAGTCTGCCCAGTGCGGCTGTACAAACCTTTGATGTTGAATGTATTTCAAACGCTTCCTGGACGACGTCAGTTGTATCACAAGCCATAATAAGCAATGTTCCGTCATCAGAAATGCATCTAACAAGTTTTCCCATTAATTATACCTCTGTTTTTATAATTTTATTGCCGAAATATAAACCCTGTGTGAACTATCCTTCGGCTTTCTGAATTTCATATCATCATATACTCCTGAAACGGAAAATCCCGATTCTTTGAGCCATTGACAGATTTCATCAATCTCATATGCTCTTTCGGAAAAATATTCACATTCCCTAACATAGGAATCGCCTTGCGAGATAAATATATCAAGGCTCATATCCACCGTTTTGCTTTTCTTTCTGTAGTAATTCTGCCAGACGACATATGCATCATCAGTTTCGTATACAAAAGTATTGTCGCCCAGTACATATTCATGTTTAAAGGGAGTGTTTACATCAAAAACAAAAACTCCGCCTTTTTCAAGATGCTTACTTACTGCGTAAAATGTTTTTTTTACATCCGAAGGAGAAGTGAGGTGATTTATACCGTCAAGGGAACAGACTGCCGCATTTACGGTTGAACCGAGATTCAGTTTCCTCATATCCTGGCAGATGATCAGAGCATTATCCAACTTTTCAGCAGCAATAGCAAGCATATCCGAAGACAAATCTGAAAGTATCATTTCATAGCCGTATGATGCAAGAAAAGCTGACAGTGTGCCTGTTCCGCAGGCTAAATCAAGAAGCCTTCCGATGTCACATCCGTTTTTCACAAGCAGCTTTCTTATATACTCCGCCCGTTTTTCATATTCTACATCCTGAGTAAGTTCATCGTAAACAATGGCAAAAGAATTATAACTCATTCTTTATCTACCCTTGTAAAAATATCATACTGATTGTAATTCGTCATATAACGCTTTACACGGCTGATGGTTGCAGGGGATGCACCCGTCTGTTCTTCAATTTCATCATACTTTTTGCCTTCTGATACCATTTTTGCGACTACAAAGCGTTGAGCCATTGCACTCACTTCAGTATCTGTGCACAAATCTTTGAAAAAAGCGGCACATTCCTCCTCGTTTTTCAGTGATAAAACAGCTTTATAAAGCATTTTTGCATTTTCGATCTTTACGCTTTCTTTCATGGCAAACCGCCCTTTCAATATATCAAAGATTTATAAAATTCTGTTTAACTTCCTGAGCTTTTCCGCAGGAAAGTATTCCCTCGGGACAGGATGAAATATAGCAGCTCGGACCGTATTTGTTAAAAATTGCTGGTGAAACAGCTCTGAGCTGACGAAGCATTTCAATTGCATATTCTCTGATTTCCCACTGAGCTCTGTTACAGGTTCTCAGCTTCATAAACAACATAAGCTCTCTGCCGTTCATTGATGAAACAATATCAAGAGTATTTCCGCTAAGCTGGCAATATACAAGCTGCTCTTCACTGCATCCGAGTTCTTTGAGTGATGTGTACAGTTCATTAATTTTTTCAAATGCAGCATGATAACGGTCCAAGAGTTCACCGTTCACAGCAACAGTTTCAGGAACAATATACTTCTTTCGATTTGTAAGAGTCAAGCAGGGAACCATAAGAGAATGCATCCTGTGACGTGCAAAATGAGTTATTGACGAAAGAGATACTCCGTTAAGACGGAATGTATAATTTATGGTTTCCAACGGTCTGGGTCTTATTGAAGACAGCACACAGTCAAGAATTTTATCAACATTTCCCGCATCCGCAACAATTTTTTCTATAGCATCGGGCGTATACTGTCTTGTCCAAATAAGGGCAGATCTTGCAACGCTTTTTTCTGCATCGGGAGAATATGAAAGAAGCTGAACCTTCTCTTCGGTTTTTATATTCTCTTCGTAATTATTAAACATATAGCCTAATGCTATTTTATCGGAATTTTCGGGCTTTCTTTTAAAGAAATCAATGCATATACCCGGTGTGAGTTTTTCAAGCTGCTCATAGAGCTGTGTTCCAAGGTCGTAAAGCTCCTTGAACGCACTGCCTCTGCCAAAAAGCATGGAACGAAGAACCAACAGCAGCTCTCTTGCATTTATAGTACAGAAGAAATTGCTTCTAAGACAATAAGGAAGCAAGAATCTGGCATCTTCCTTCGGAACTCCTGCATCAACAAATGCATTGTATTCACCGAAAAGATAGTCCATTGTCTCACAGTACTTGTCCTCAAGCTCCTTTTTTTCAAGGAACGGAACATAATATCCGCAGTCGCCGAAATTTACATAACGTCTTGATTTTACGGTAAATGAAGCGAGTCTGAATTCAATCATAAACTGTTCAACAAATACGGAAACATCATTAAATGCAATATTAAAGACTGTATGCTCAATTGTGGAGTTGTGACCTGACCGAGTTACTTTTGAAATGAGCTTTGCGTTTTTTTCTCTGTCTTGAGATTTTTCTAAAATCTCAAACGCATTACCCTCCTGAGTTGAAATTCTGCCTGCCGCAGCAGGAATTTTCTCATCCGTATCACTCATTCCGATGATTTTTGCAATTGAGCCTCTGTAGTTTTCTGTATTCATAATCCTTACTCACCTCAAACTTAATCAGATTAATATTATCACAGAATTGAAAAAAGGTCAACCATAATATAATAAAAATAGACTTGAACTTTATAAATTCATATGATAAAATCTAACATAACAGATTCAATTTGGAAGTGATATCAATGGATAAAATTAAGATAGGTGTTCTCGGTGCAGGCAGAGGAAAATCAATGATGCAGTACTGTCAGGCGGCTGATAACGCTGTGCTTGTGGCTGTATGTGACTACTCTGAGTTTCATATTAACAGAATCAAAGAAAAACTAAATGATGACAGCATCAGTTATTACTCATCTTTTGATGAATTTATTGAGCATGATATGGATGCAGTCGTTCTTGCTAATTTTGCCAATGAGCATGCACCCTATGCGGTAAAATGCCTTAACAAAGGTCTTCATGTTATCAGCGAGGTACTTCCCTGCCAAACTCTCAAAGAGGCTGTTGAGCTTGTTGAAGCTGTTGAAAAGACAGGCAAAATATACGCTTATGCAGAGAATTACTGCTATATGCCTGCTACATATGAAATGAGAAAGCTTTACAGAGAAGGCAAAATCGGGGAATTTGAGTACGGTGAAGGCGAATATATGCACAACTGCGAACCGGATTGGGATTATCTCACATTTGGCGATCCCAACCACTGGAGAAATACAATGAGTGCATTTTATTATTGCACACATTCAATAGGTCCGCTTATTCACATAACCGGTCTTCGTCCCGTATCTGTTACAGGTTTTGAGATGCCCTTTAATGCAAGAATGGCTCGAATGGGTGCAAAAGCAGGTAATGCCGGTGTTGAGATGATAACTCTTGAAAACGGTGCTGTTATTAAGAGTCTGCATGGTGTAGGCTGTTCAAGAAACTCCATTTGGTACACTGTTTACGGTTCAGACGGCAGACTTGAAAGTGCAAGAGAAGACACAAAGAAGGGTGATGTTACAACTCTTTATGTAAACAATCCCGAAAACTTCTCTGTTAAATGCTATCAGCCACAATCTGCATTTGATGACATTGCCAAGGATTTCGGACACGGAAACTCAGATTTTTACTCGATGTATCATGCAGTTGAAAAAATGAGAGGCAATGAACAGGCTGATATTGTTGATATATATGAAGCTCTTGATATGTTCCTGCCCGGAATCTTTGCTTACCGTTCTGTACTTAACGGCGGTATTCCCATGGAGGTTCCCAATTTCAGAGATCCTGCTGTAAGAGAAAAATACAGAAACGATACACAATGCACTGATCCGAATGTTGCAGGAGATATGCTTATTCCCTCATATTCAAAAGGAAATCCTGAAATTCCCGATGAAATATACGAGGAACACAAAAGAACATGGAAACCTCATGCAATGTCTTCAAACAAGCAGTTAAAGCTTATCGTTTTCCCCAAAGACAAAGAAATTCCTCAGCTTCCCGAAGGATATTCAATCAGAAGATATCAGGGTGAAGAGGATATTCCTCATTGGATAAGAATTTGCAATAACGGTCTTGTCCGTTACGGTGCCGATAATTCCGCATTCACAGACTGTATGGAAAACATTGACACATACGAAGACACATTCTTCATTGTTAACGAAAAAGAAATACCTGTCGCAACAATAACTGCAGTACGCAAGTATCCCACAACAGGTTTAGGTCTTGTTCATATGGTATCCGTTGCTGATTCCGAAAGAGGAAAAGGACTCGGTCATGCTCTTTGTGCGATTGCAGAAAAGCATTTCTATGACAATGGTGTTAAAATGGCTACTCTTACAACGGACGATTACAGAATTGCTGCCTGCAAGAGCTATCTTAAGGCAGGCTGGATGCCCGTAAATCACGATGTGGATATGGTTATCCGTTGGACGAGAGTTATGAAGAAGTTTGGCATCACCGAGCTTCAGATGGTAACTGAAGACGGAGAAAAGGATGTTCTGCTGAAAATATAAGAAATAGCGTGTTAAATTATTATAAACATGAGCCTCTAAAAGTTAAACACTTTTGGAGGCTCATATCAATTGAGTGATTTTCCGTTTTAGGAATTATTTTTTGTCTTTATGTTTTTTCAGCTCACAAGCCGATGTTAAGGAAATGCTTATTTTGCGTTCAAAATCTCCATAAACTCGTCGCCGGTAATGGTTTCTTTTTCGTATAGATACATCGTCAGCTCCTGCAACTTCTCCCTGTTTTCCATCAGCAGTCGGCGAGCCTTTTCATGCTGCTTTTTCACCAACTCTACCACTAGCTCGTCCACCTTCGTTTGAGTTTCAGCGGAGCAGGCAAGGCTTGCGTCGCCGCCCAGATACTGATTTGTCACGGTTTCCAACGCCACCATATCAAACGCATCACTCATACCGTAGCGGGTAATCATGGCACGTGCCAGCTTAGTAGCCTGTTCAATATCGTTGGATGCACCGGTGGAAACGGAGCCAAGTGCCACTTCTTCGGCAGCTCTGCCGCCTGCATAAGTTGCGATTCGGTTCTCTATTTCTTCTTTTGTCATCAGATAGTGATTATCCTGCTCCACCTGCATGGTGTAACCCAATGCACCGGAGGTTCTTGGGATAATGGTGATTTTTTGGACAGGAGCACTATGGGATTGAAGGGCAGCTACCAGTGCATGACCGATTTCGTGGTATGCAACAGCCATTTTTTCATTATCGGAGAGAATGGCGTTTTTCTTTTGGTAACCGGCAATAACAACCTCAATGGATTCCTCAAGATCTTCCTGTGTTGCATATTTTCTGCCGCTGCGAACGGCTCTCAGTGCTGCTTCGTTTACAATGTTGGCCAATTCTGCACCGGATGCACCCGATGCCATACGAGCCACGGTTCTATAGTCCATGTTGTCGGCAACCTTCACCTTCTTAGCATGAACACGCAAGATCTTTTCTCTGCCGTCCAGATCTGGCAACTCCACAGGAACACGACGGTCAAAACGGCCGGGACGTGTCAATGCAGGGTCGAGAGATTCGGGACGGTTGGTGGCAGCAAGGATCATAACGCCGGAGTTACCTTCAAAACCGTCCATTTCGGTCAAGAGCTGGTTCAACGTCTGCTCACGTTCATCGTTACCACCGTGACCGCTTGTATTACGCTTCTGACCGATGGCATCGATCTCATCGATAAACACGATACAAGGGGCTTTTTCCTTTGCCTGCTTAAAGAGGTCTCTAACCTTACTTGCACCCATACCAACGAACATTTCAACAAACTCAGAGCCGGAAATAGCGAAGAAAGGCACGTTTGCTTCACCTGCAACAGCCTTTGCCAGCATAGTCTTACCGGTGCCGGGAGGGCCTACCAACAGAACACCCTTGGGCATCGTAGCACCAATCTCCCTGTATTTACTCGGGTCGTGTAAGTAATCCACGATCTCCGAAAGGCTCTCCTCTGCCTCGTCCACGCCCTCCACATCAGCAAAGCTGATACCGTCTGAGGATTTAACATAAACCTTGGCGTTGGACTTACCCATATTGAAAGACATTGAATTTGGACCGCCTCCGGCTTTTTCAAGCATCTTCTTGGACAGCAATCGACCAAGCAGGGCAAAAAATGCCATAGGCAGAATCCATGTTACAAGAAAACTCAGCAGTACATTCGGTTCTTCCACGATCTCGGTGGAAAAATCCGCTCCGGATTCATAAAGCCGTTCCGTGAGATTTGGATCGTCCATTAGTCCGGTCTTATATATCTGCGTGTTTTCCGCATCCGTAAAGATGATCTGATTGTCTTCAATGGACACTTGACCGATATTCTTTTCCTCTGTCATTGTCATAAAAGTACCGTAATCCACTTCTTTGACTTGCAATTCCGCCAATTTTGGGATAGCCAACATATTCAGTAGCACCACGAACAGCATAGCGATCACACAATAAAAGATTAATGGTTTCTTTGGACTTTTAACTTCATTCATAGTTTTTATTACACCTCCACATCTGTTCAATAATGAACAGATGTTGACATTTTACTTATATTATGATACAATATAAAAAATTAATTGTCAATATGCAAATTATTGTTTTTGTGGCTATTTATCAACAAATCAGTAATAAACTGTTCAATAAAAGACGATTGGAGCGTAAAAAGATGGGAAAAGCCGAGTACAGAAATTCCGTACGATCTCGCAGGCTCATTTGTAATGCACTGTTGGAGCTTATGAATGAAAAACCGCTGGAAAAAATTACGGTCACAGATATCGTAAACCGTGCGGATGTAAACCGTGGCACATTTTACCTGCATTATGAAAGTGTCAGTGATGTTATCAATGAATTACAGGAAACATTGCTTGCACAATTTGATCAGTATTTTGTAGATAAGAATATTTCTTTTAATATAGACAACATTATGATCCATACTGCAGAATGGCTGAAATATATTTACGATCAGAATCAGACCAAATATGTGCCGCTCATTTTTAATAATCAGCTCAACTTTGCTTATAAGGTCAGCAAAAGCTTTCAACTGCGGCTTCTGTCAGCCAAGGATGCTCCCAAAGACGAAAACGGCAAAAAAGAACTAATCGTCAGAGCCAATCTTTTAATTCACGGTGTAATTGGTGTTTTCAATGCATCTACAAACGGAATTCTGGATGTGTCACCAGAGCAACTGGTTAGCAGTGTGGATCATCTTGTAAACGATTTAAAGGAGCTGCAAACTCGGAAAAATGAACAAACATATCCACAGAACACAGGATACAGACTGTGACATAAGTTAAAACTGTATGGGCATACTTCCCGACACTTTAATAGTCTTTAGTGTTGGGAATGTTTTTTCACACTAAAATTATACCAAACATTTAGAGCCAAGTGCAGTCTTTTCTGCACTTGGCTCTATCTTATTTTTTAGGGACTTAATAATATTGTTGTTTTTACAGCTCCTTTTCCAAAGGCAAATTATACTGTTTTATTGAACCGAATCCTCACAGCATCTTTTCTGTTACAACAAATGATTCTCAAAAACCTGATTTTCATAATCAAAATCACGGATTTTAAGGTAATATTCAGCTGAATCTATAAGTGCTTTCATAGGTGACAAGCCTATAAGCTCCGTTGCTGTTACGGTCACGCCGTATTTTGCCGCTTCTTCTTTAACCTTTTCAACAACAGCATAAAGAGGTGTTACGTTAAAATCGGTCATATTAAGTGATACTTGAGCAGTATTTCTTTCATGCAGCATAAGTCCCAATGCCTTAACGCACTTAAAGCCGCCGCTTGATTCTCTGACTGTTTTTGCAATCGCCTTTGCAATGTTCACATCGTCTGTTGAAAGTTCAATGTTATAAGCGATAAGAAATTCCCTTGCACCGACAATAGTTATACCAGCCGTTGGGTGATACCCCGTACCAAAATCGGGCTTCCACTCCGGAAGACTTGTTTTTTCTGAAAGCGACTCAAACTGACCTCGTCTTACATCTGCAAGATTGCATCTGTGCGGAGCTGATGCGGCATTTTCATAAAGATAAACAGGAACTCCCGCCTCTTCATAAATGCGTTTGCCGGTTTTTTTTGCAATTTCAACAACTTCTGTCATTTCAATGCTTTTAATCGGAATGAAAGGACATACATCAACTGCACCCATTCGTGGATGCTCACCCGAGTGAGCTGTAAGGTCAATAAGCTCCGCTGCCGTTTTGCAAAGTCGAACAGCAGCTTCTTCAACCCCCTCAGGCGAACCGATAAAGGTTATTACCGACCTGTTATGGTCATAATCGGATGTAAAATTAAGAACTTTTACACCTTCAACACCGGCTACTGCATTAACACACGCCGCCACAACTTCAGGTCTTCTGCCCTCGCTTATATTCGGTACACATTCAACTGTTTTATTTTTCATATTACTTTGATTTCACAAACACATCATACATTGCACCAACGGCATCAGCTAATGCAGATTCAATATCACTGCCGGATGCATCAAAAATATTTGCACCGGAGAACATTATTGCAAATATATCCGCATCAGAAGTTTTAGAACCGTTAAAAACGGCACAAAGGCTCTGTTTGAAAGATGTTTTATTTTTATTCTTATTCTTTTTAATTGATGATTTTAAAAGATAACTATCCTCATATATTTTGCAGTTTGCTTCATCCTTAAAGAATTTTGAATCAATTTCAGGAACAAGCGAATAGAATGTGCTCAGATAGTTTGCTATTGAATCATAGTTCGTCATACATTCATTTTCAACCTTTTTGCCGAAATCAGAACCTATAACATATCTGTTGAGCTTTTTATCACTGAAAGTTTTAAGGAAGTTGAGTACGCTCATAATATATGCTTCTTCTTCGGATTTTGGCGTTCCTACCTGGAGCTCATTACCGTTTTTGATAATATATCCTTTTTCGATACACTCCAGCATTGCCATAGCGAAAAGTGAAGGAACTTTTTTAGATGTAGCTTTAGGATTAATTCTCGAATAAGGATTAAGCATTTTATAAGCTTTACACGCTGTTGTGCCTTCGGGAAGAGCAGAAATATCAGTCTGTTCAACTTTCTTCTTAGCCTTGCTTTCAACAGCAAATCTTCTAAGCTTCTCATAGAAAAGAGTGAGCAGTACAACAGCAATCGCTGCAACGACAGCAATAACGATGTAAATTACTTTAAGAAGAGCCTGTCCGAAGTTTTTAAGAGAATTTTTAAAAGCTGAATAAGAAGCGAGTGCAGACGTATCAAATTCGTCGGCAGGAACGGAAATATCAACGTCAAAAGTGCTGTATACTCTGCCCGGATTAAACTGTGCACTGTTTTCATTTATAAGTGCATCTTCCACTTCACCGTTAACGGTGATATTCTCACTTGCAATGCCTTCCGGAACATATACGGATGCAGTTACATTGTTGCAGGTATATCGGAATGTATTGCCGATAAGAACATAAGCAAAGCGGACATCATTGCTCTGTTTTTTAACAGCACCGATGACGGTATAGGAAATTATGTATTCCTTTGTTGTTACTGCGGAAGGAGAAGTGATAACAATATTAAAGCTTTTTCCGTCAGAGGATGTTCCGCATTTAAAATAATCCACCGCTGTTGAATCCTCTGAAATTTGAGTGCCGCCTACTTTTACGGACACGTTTGTTATTTCATCAAACTTCTGAAGATCTGTAAGACCGTTTGAGTTTGCATTGTCATAAACATCAATCCAGCGTGTAAAACCTTCACCTGTACCTGTATATTCAATATTCCATGTTTCTGTAACATCAACTGTACCGTCAGTATTGATATACATATCAAAATGAACGGAAGCCACTGCCTCGGCAGAAGAAGCGGATACATTAATACAAATACATGACACAGCAAGCAGGATGCACACAAGAATGCCTGAAATTACTTTTTTCATAAACAATCATTCCCTTTCTTTAGTGTTGTGAAGCTCGAAATAATACACACTGGTTTCGTCTATACCCTGATTTTTTATTATCATTGCTGCATATTCAACATCAGCCAAACGAGCAAGAGACCGTGATATCTCACTGTTATACAAATCAGACTTAAGAAAAGAGTTTCTATGATAAATTCTAACCAGTTCATATATCGTATAGAGTACTACAGCGATGCCCACAAGACAAACACCCAGTAAAAACTCTTTCTTAACAAGAATTATAAACAGAAAAACAGCATAAAGCAAAATCAAACCGATACGGATGTTACCGTAAAGAGATGCAAAACGAATACCGAAGTACCTGTTTCCGCTGATAAGTGCAGGCTCAAGTATTGAACTTCTGTAAGACTTTTTTTTGCACTCCGGACATTGCAGCATCGGGTCACCGACCTTTCTTCCATCCTTGGCAGTGCGGTCATAATACTCACAGGAGCAATAAGGGCACCTATAAATTTTATAATCCTTCATTTTAATTCCTCATTTTAATCACAAATTGTTATTCTGTCGTCAGCGGAATACCTGACACATCTTACCCCGTCAGCATAACTTACGGACACACTGATTTTTCCGTTTTTCGTTATTACAGAACCGGAAATGTCACCGCTTTCAGGAATGTATGCAGGCTCGATTTTGACCTTTTCAAATCCGGTACTGTCCTCGCATTGTTTAATGCCGAGAATATAGGTAAAAATATACTCCGAAACGGCACCAAACATAGGATGAGAAAGGGAATCGCATCCATCCCAGTTTTCCCAAAGAGTTGTTGCACCGTGATTTTTCATATAGCCAAAAGATATTTCTGATTCATTGGTAAGCATCTGCCAAGCAAGAGATCCGTAACCCTTTTCAAAAAGAACTCTTGTTACGATATCCGTACCGAAAATACCGGTATCAAGATGCCCCAAATCGGTGTAGTGTTTAACAAGATTCTCCTCGGTACGCTCATCTCCTAATCCCAAATCAAGGGCAAAGGCATCTGCACCCTGTATACCGTCGCAAAATGAGCCTGTTTTCTCATTATAGAATTTTGCCGTAAATGCCGCTGCAATCTCACAGAACATTTCACTGAGCTTCTCTGAATCTTCGTTCTTTCCCAGCACTTCAGCACTCTTAGCGGTATAATCAATACACTTAAGATAAAAATAAGTGTTGACAAACTCATTTGGAATAAGAATGTTGTTACCCAATGTACACCAATCACCAAGGCACCAACCGTCTTTTTCCTCACGAACAACAATATTATCATCACATCTTGACTGCATATAGTCAAGATATTTTTTCATTCTGACGTAATACTTATCAAGAACGGAAATATCACCGAATTTTTTATAAAATGTCCAAGGAACGATTACCATCGCACCGCCCCAACCTCCGGGACCTCCGCCTCCGCCGTAAAAGGGAGCTGTATGTTGAACATGACCGTTATATATATCCTGACAGTCTGCAATATCATCCATCCATTTTCTGTACATGACTTCGGAATCAAAAATTGTCATTCCCGCACCGCAGCAAAGCTGACCGTCTCCCGTATAACCCAGACGCTCACGGTGAGGACAGTCCGAAGGAATCATTGCATGAATATTGCAGTTCTGTGTCTGACAATAAGCTTTAAAAAACCAGTCAAGAATTTCATTCTCTGTTTTCAACTGAGCAACAACCGGCACAGGAGAATAAACAACATCAAATCTTACAAGAGATGCTTTTCCTTCAACTCTTATATATCTTCCCGCTCTCCATGTAAATACAGGCTTGAACTGACGCATATTTTCGCCGCATATATAAACATCCTGCTGCAAACGGAATTCGCCACCTGTATGACGAAGAAGAAAATCGCCGTTTTCATCAATTTTTTCCGCAAATGTTATTCTTGCTTCATCACCGGGAACAGCATCATCATCAAAACATACTACCCAAAGTCCCGAAACGTCGGTACAAAGGTCATAAAGCTTACCTTTTTCATCTTCTGAAAGGAGCTTCGGTTCAATGCTGTAGGCAAACCTGTCGCCGCTGAAATTCTGACGGCACATGACTACCGCTTCAGAATCGGTTTCGGTCATATTTGTCCAATCACTGTCATCATAATTAACAGCAAACACTGCTTCATCATATTCTCTGCCGTCAATAGTCTCATTATTATAAATATTTGTAGTCTTAATATAGCTGTTTTTGCAAAGAGCAGTGGAATCAGAATTAATTTCTTTCACTGTTCCGTCACTCATTGTAATAATCAGCTTAAAGATGACCTTTTTGTTGCCCCATCTGGGCATTCCTTCGCCGCCTCCGGTAGTATATGTACCGTACCAACCGTTTCCGACATGAAGCGAAAGAACATTTTTTCCGTCATTAAGTATATCAGTCACGTCATATTCAAGATAATATCTTCTTTGAGTCATTGTATCGTAAATAGGATACAATGCACCGGATAAATCTCGTTTTGCATAGTTTGTCCATGCAGGAATGTACATTTCATCAGTAAGCTTCTTACCGTTGAAATAAGGCTCAACAAATCCAAGAACATTGAGTCTGACAACAGCAGAAACTGCATTTTTGCATTCAAAGGTTTTTCTTACATAAAATGCATCAGCAGAATTATCTGCTTCCAAATATAAACAACCGTCAAATTCAAATGATATCACCATAGGAATATTTTTGCGGTTTTCATCGCTAAATTCACATCCGCAAACCGCAAAGCCGCATTTTTCATAGAAAGGAACCGCATAACTCTGAGCATTTACGGTTACTTTTTCTGCTCCTCTTTCTCTGCAATGTGCAACAAGAGAAGAAACAAGTGCTCTGCCCATTCCTCTGCCCCGCATTTTCTCGGAAAAAGTGATATTATCAATATGATAAACATTTTCTGCCTCTTTATAGAACCTGCCGCAACCAATAACCTCGCCGTTTTCTCTGACGGCAAGGTATTCTGCAGTTTCATCATGTTCATCAAATAATTTACTTTCGGGATAACCCTGTTCTTCGGCAAAAACCGACAATCTCAAATTTCTGACTTCATTTGCGTCTGTAAGCACTGTTTCAGCCATTGAAAATCACTCCGTTACAACGGTAAATTCATAAATAAGCATACTCTCTTCATCAATTTTGTATTTATCGAGAGTCTTGGGACCACAGCTACCCGTACCTGTACCTCTCACATAGCCGTCAACAGTAAGAATTGTGGAATCTGCTCTTTCCAATTCTTCCTGATGCTTTGCGTTGATAAGAGCCTGCTGTGTATAATCGTGAATATTGAAAGCAAAATGCTCTTCTGCATGAACATAGAAGGAGTGCCCCAAGTCATCATAAACACGCAGCCATTTAACATCACAATGTTCACCGTTATCCTGCGGATAAATATAGGGCTCATTCATATTCTTTACTCTTGCCTTGTAAAGTCCCATGGGAGACTGAATCTTAAAGTCTGGCATATTTTCCCATGGACCTCTTCCGTAATACTGCACCTTTCTGAATTCGGGAGCCAGTTCAACTGTCATTCCAAATCTGGGCAGTTCAACGGTTTTATCAATAACTTTGTTAAGCACTGCTCTGACTTTCATATCGCCATTGGGAGCAATCATATAATCAACAATACATTCAAATAAATCTTTCTTGCCGCCCTTGATACAGTAAACAGCCATCACCGATGCACAGCTTCCGTCAAGACATACGTCAAAGGCATCGGAAACGAGCGTTACATTGTCGAGCTTAAGCTCACTCCAAAGCTCCGTAACAGGTCTGTCATTATCAAGGGGAACCCTGTACACATTAGGGATAAATCCCTTTGTGCCGCAGGCAGGTGTCTGATTAATAAACTCAGTGCCGTTCTTTTTGAAGGATACCAAATTACCGTTCTCAGAATTGAACACTGCCGCACCGTCAAGGAAGCTGACTTTTACGGTTGAGCCATCTGTCTCAACTGCAATTTTTCCTCTTGTATTAAGCTCATAAGAGACAGAAACATCATTAAGAATAATCTGTTCTCTTGATACTTCATTCTCTGCATCAAAACAGATAAAAGATATTGCATAATCATCAGATGTATCAATATTTCTGAAAGGAACATCGATTTCAATTGTATCTTCGGGAGCAATATCGAGAGCAATTACACCGTTGTCGCACTCAACACCATTGCGTTCAAGAACCCATTTTACGGTAAGATAAGAGGCATTTCTGAATCTGTTTGTGTTTGTAAATGCGAATGTTTTGTTTTCAACATGAGAAGCAA
The DNA here is from genome assembly GCA_964454355.1 of uncultured Eubacteriales bacterium. Classification (GTDB taxonomy): domain Bacteria; phylum Bacillota; class Clostridia; order Oscillospirales; family Acutalibacteraceae; genus UBA1081. The sequence goes on from CAYVTA010000001.1 coordinate 69,540, forward strand.
TGATCGGACGGTAAACCTCCTTCATCTGCTTTGCACCCGTGTGAAGAGTTCTGTCGGGATAAAGAAGACCGTCTACACAGAAGTTGCCGTCATGACGCTTCTCCTTATGATCACCGCCGTAAGTATATTTAAAGGGGTATTTCGTATCACCCTCTTCATGATAAACAGCATGATCGACCCATTCCCAGATGCAGCCGCCCATAAGGTTGTCGTGCTTATAGAACAGATCCCAATATTCCTCCATTGCACCGGGTCCCACACCCATTGCATGAGCATATTCACAAAGGAAGAAAGGTTTTTCAAGATAGTGTTTCATCACAGACTTGACACTGCCGATACGTCTGCCTTCATATTTACCTTCGCCCTTATAGCTGCCTTCACCTATTTGCTTTACATTATCCTGATGTGTATACATTTCAGAAACGACATCATAAGCCACTCTCTTTGTTCTTACAACACCTTCATAATGAACGGGAAGCGGTGTACCTTGATCTTTCAGATAGGCATAGCACTTGTCCTGACATCTGTAACCGCCTGCTTCATTACCCAATGACCACATTGTAACGGAAGTATGATTTCTGTCACGCTTGTACATTCGCATAACTCTGTCAACATAGTGATGCTGCCATTTGAGATTATTGCTTATACCGTTGCTATCTCCGTCGCATACTTCCCAAGCTCCGTGAGTCTCAATATCAGCCTCATCAATAACATAAAGACCGTAAATATCACAAAGTGTAATAAAGAAAGGGTCAGGAGGATAATGAGATGTTCTGACTGCATTAACGTTGAGCTCCTTCATCAGCTTTACATCTTTTTCAAGGTCTTCATGACTCATTGCATAGCCTGTTACAGGATGTGAATCATGATGATTTACGCCCTTAAATTTTATTTTCTTATCGTTAAAATAGAACACATTTCCTTTGATTTCAACTGTTTTAAAGCCTGTATAACTGCGAAGAGTCATAATTTCATCACCATTTCGGTAAAGAGTGATGAATAGAGAATAAACCGTAGGAATTTCAGCATTCCATTCAGTAACATCGAGACTGTTAAAGTCAAAGCTCATTTTCTGAGAAGCCTTTTTCTCCTCGGACACGATTACATTTTCACCGTCACAAAGCGTAACCTTTACAGTACAGCCCTCGCCGTATGCAGGAACTTCAACAGCACAGTTCATATCATACTTATCACCGTTTTTAACAGATGAAACAGCATAATCATAAATATAGGATTTATCATACGAAGAAAGAAGCACATCTCTGAATATACCGGTTTCACGGAACATATCCTGACATTCAAGGAAAGTACCGTTACACCATCTGTACATCAAAACAACAAGCTCATTTTCACCTTGTATGATTTTTTCGGTAATATCAAACTCGGCTGTATTGTGAGAGCCTTCTGAATAACCCATGTAATTGCCGTTAATATAAACCTCAATATTATTAGCCGCACCAAGGAAAGTGAGGATATATTTTTTCGACATATCGTCAATGCTGAATTTTTTTCTGTAAATACCGGCAGTCATATCATCAGGAAGTGCAGGCGGAGTTGTTTGAAATTCATAAGGACAATTAAGATATACAGGCTCCATGTAACCTGTTCTCTGCCATGTTGAAGGAACGGTTACATTATCAAACTTAACAAGAGCAGTATCAAGCATATCCGGCACTTTATCGCAATGGCGGAAAAATTTAAAATCCCATTCACCGGAAAGACACATTACCATGTCTGAAGCATATCTTTCACGTCTTACATCAATATCTTTTGCCTTATCAAAAGTTGAAAACGGAATAAAATAAGCTCTGGGTTCAAGAATATTGTCCCTGAAAATCTTAAAATTTCTGTAGTTTTTCTTTTGAAGATTATATTTCATAAACGAACCTCCGTTTTGAGTTTTATCTGTTTAAAAGCATTATGAGTACAACTCACCAATATTAAAGTTATTGTAACACAAAGGCTTTGTATTTTCAATAAAAAATTTCTTTTAATTTAAGTGAAAATAGGAACATAATTTAATTGAAAATCTGAATAGTATATGGTATCATTTATTTTAAGACTTTTTTCAGAATGGAATCAATATAAATGAACAAAAAAATTGCAAAAGAATCAATCGGCTGCACCGTTGCGGGAAAGTGCGGCGGCTGTCAGCTTCAAAATATGAGCTACGAGCGACAAAAAGCCTTCAAGCAGGCAAAGGTTGTAAAGCTTTTCGGCAAATACTGCCGTGTTGCCCCAATCGTGGGCATGGAAAATCCTTATCATTACAGAAACAAGGTTTCCGCAGCTTTCGGTACTACAAGAAGCGGCATGATCATATCCGGTGTCTATCAGTCAAGCACTCACAATATAGTAAAAATAGACTCCTGTATGCTTGAGGACCAAACAGCGGATAAAATCATCGTTACTATCCGCCGACTCCTTAAAGACTTTAAGCTTACCGCCTATAATGAACATACATCCAAAGGTTTTCTTCGACATGTACTCATAAGAAGAGGCTTCTCCACAGGAGAAGTCATGGTTGTTATGGTTACATCAACGCCTGTCTTCCCCGGAAAAAATAATTTTATTGAAAAGCTGCTGGCTCTCCATCCTGAAATCACAACAATCGTACAGAATGTCAACAACAAATTTACAAGCATGGTTCTTGGCGAAAATCAGAAGGTTCTTTACGGCAAGGGATATATTGAAGATACTCTCTGTGAAAAAACGTTCAGAATATCCCCCAAATCATTTTATCAGATCAACCCCGTACAGACAGAAAAGCTTTACAAATGTGCAATTGAGTCAGCTTCCCTTACCGGCAATGAAAGAGTTATTGATGCTTACTGCGGAATCGGCACGATCGGTATTGCAGCTTCCGACAATGCAAAAGAAGTCATCGGCGTAGAAGTAAACAAGGACGCTGTACACGATGCAATAATAAATGCAAAAATCAATAACATTGATAATATCAGATTTTTCTGTGATGATGCCGGGGAATTTATGAAAGCACTCGCCGCTGACGGAGAAAAAGCGGATGTAGTTTTTACAGATCCGCCCAGAGCCGGATGCAGCAGAGAATTTCTTGATTCACTTTTAATTCTTTCACCGAAAAAAATCGTTTATATCTCCTGCGATATTGAAACACAGGCAAGAGATGTGCTTTATCTGACAAAAAACGGCTATAAAGTTAAATCTTGCAAGCCTTTTGATATGTTCCCACATACAAGACACATAGAAAATATTATTTTGTTAGAAAATATAGGAGTAAAATAGAATGAAAAACATTACAAAAAGAATGATCTCATTATTGCTTACGGTCATTATTCTTGCCGGCACCTGCTTTCAAATAACTTCCTTTGCGGAGACTGTTTCCGGTGAAGATTTGATCACAATACTGCCCGGTGATGTGGATGCAAACGGAATCGTGTCCGCTTCCGATGCAAGAACCATTCTCAGAATAGCATCAAAGCTTATATATGTTGATGATAAAACTCTTGAACGTGCTGACTTCAACGCTGATGGGCAAATTGCGGCAAATGATGCAAGATATGCACTACGCAGCTCTGCAAAGCTTGATCCTTATGCTGTTGAAACAACTACTGCAGCAGAAACAACTACGGAAGAACCCACTACAGAGAAGATTCTTACCGCCAATAACAGAGAATACACATTAGATACAAGTAATATGTTCAGTGCAAATAATGCAAAATATGCCGTGCTGTACGATTACGACAATGACGTTATTCTTTACGGTAAAAATATGCATTCAAAATGCTATCCGGCAAGCACAACAAAGCTTGTTACCGCCTGTGTAGCAAGTATATATTTAGAGCCCGACGATGTACTGACCGTTGGCAACGAATTAGATCTTATGGCAGCTAACGCAAGTAAAGCAGGCCTTTACAAAGGTCAAAAAATCAAATTCAAGGAAATCCTGAAGTGTCTTCTTCTTCCATCGGGCTGTGACGCAGCTTATACAATAGCTGCCGCAGCAGGAAGAGTGGCTGCAGGAAATCCCAATCTGTCAGCCTCATACGCAGTAGGCTGTTTTGAAGGTCTTATGAATGCATACGCAAAAGCGTGGGGTATGAATGACTCAAATTTTGTATTTCCGGACGGATATCCTCACAGCAACCATTACACCTCCGCTTATGATATGACAATTATAGCCGTTAAAGCTCTTTCAAACGAGCTTATCAGCGAAATCACATCAATGAGCACAGCAACGGCATACTTTGAATCCGGAGGCTCGAAAACATATACTAACACAAACGAGCTTATAAATCCCTACAGTGCAAGGTACTATCCATACTGTATCGGACTCAAAACCGGTTCTTATTCAACAGCAGGACAGTGTCTTGTATCTGCAGCACAAAAAAATGACACAGAAACAGGAAAAACACGAACATTTATTGCGGTTGTATACAATTGCCCGTCGAAATACGCAAGATATGCAGATTTAAAAAGCCTTTATGACACCGCATTCTCATATTTTCTGTAACAACCTTGACAAACTGCACAAATTATTGCATAATAATAGTATAGATCTTAAACCATATTCATAGGAGTAGATATATATGAACAATCCTAAATTTCTTTGTTACTATAAACACAACGGCACAGATGTTCTTCTTGAAGGTAATTCAAGTGAATATCTTGATGCAGATTACACTGTAACGGATTCATCCATAAAACTTACGCTTAAACCAAAAGCAGAAATAGAACTTATTTGGGCACGTTTTAATTTTGAACATAAATTTGAAGCTGATGACAAGTTCTTCGTAAACGGTTACCAATCTTGGTCCCCCTCAAGAGAATACACAGCCGAGGATATGCAGCCCTCTGCAGCTCAATGGCTGAAAACCCTTAAGGCTGACAAATTTGCCGGACTTGCATCCGAGATGTGGTTATGCGAAAAAGAGACCAAAAGGGGCTCTTTCCACAGTCATTGCTACAGCTACATCAAAAACAAGGAAAATTACTTCTTCATCGGTTCTCTCTCTGAGAGACAAGGCTACACTCTTATCGGTGCAGATATGACTGCCGGCACGATGTATGTTTCAAAAGACGTTGAAGGAATTAAAATAGATTCTGACTACGTGCTTTATGATATAGTTATGTTCAGCGGCAGTGAATCCGAAGTTTTTGACAAATATTTTGAATTTATGGGTGTTGCAAAACCAAGACTTGAGCATCTTTCCGGTTACACTTCATGGTACAACTATTTCCAGAAAATTGATGAGAAGATCATTCTTCGTGATCTTAATGCAATGGATACAGTTAAAGAAGATGTTAACATATTCCAGGTTGACGACGGCTACGAAACCTTTGTAGGTGACTGGCTTGATCCCTGTGAAAAGTTCCCTAACGGAATGAAATATATTGCAGATAAAATTCATGATAAAGGCTACATGGCAGGTATATGGATTGCTCCGTTCAATGTCCAGATAAAATCAAGAACATACAAAGAGCATCCCGATTGGGTTATCAAGGACGAAAAAGGAAAGCCCATGCTTGGATGTCAGGGCTGGGGCGGTGCATACACACTTGACATTTACAACCCCGAAGTAAGAGAGCACATCAAGCATTTCTTTGATGTCATTCTCAATGAATGGGGCTACGACATGGTAAAGCTTGATTTCCTTTACAGCGAATGTATGATGCCCAGAAACAACAAAACAAGAGGTACTATCATGTGTGAAGCTATGGACTTCCTCAGAGAGTGCTGCGGCGACAAGCTTATTCTCGGCTGCGGTGTTCCTTTGGGAGCTGCTTTCGGAAAAGTCGACGCTTGCCGTATCAGTTGTGATGTTGATTTACAGTACAAAAAACGCTTCTATGCCCCTCTGAATGTCAGTCTTGAACTCCCCTCTGCACAAAATGCAATCAACAACTCTGTATTCAGAAGACAGCTTAACCACAGAGTTTTTCTTAACGATCCCGATGTTTTCTTCCTGAGATATTCAAACCTTAAATTTGATATGGATCAAAAGCTTCTTCTTGCTTTTATCAACCATATATCCGGCGATGTACTTTTCGTTTCCGACAACATGGAAGAATACACATCTGCCGACATTAAAACCGTCAGAAAGATTTTTGCATCATCTGAATATAAAATTCTTGATGCAAACTACACTGACAATAACAAAAAAATCATCATAAAAATGCTTGATAAAGATAATAAAGAGAGAATATTATGGTTCAACATGGACACAGGCATGGGTAATCAGGCAATCATAAGCGGCATTTCTCCAAAACGATGAAAAAGATTGCTATTTTTCAAAAAGATTTAGGTATCGGCGGCATACAACGTTCGCTCCTTAATCTGCTTACAAATATGGATCTGACAAGCTATGAAGTAGATTTATTTCTGTTTGCAGAGCCGGAAATATGCAACGCAGAAGATTTAAAGAATATAAACGTATTTATTCTTAAACCGCTGTTTTACTTAAACCGTGTTATCAAATTCGATACTCTTGAAAAAATGTTCAGCTACAATCTTCCGGACAAAGAATACGATCTCGCCATTGATTACAACAGCTACAGCAATGAATGTGCACTGTGTACCTTTGCTGTAAATGCAAAAAAACGCATTATGTGGATTCATAATGACGTTGAGATTGAATATAAAAATTCGTCAAAATACCGTATGCTGTGGAAGCATTTTAAAACAAAATTCTACCGCTATGATGAATTTGTAGCAGTTTCAAAAGGAATTGTTGAACCCTTCAGGTATATGACAGGAATCGAAAATAAAAAAATTACTGTCATACCAAATTCAATAAATACTCCCCAGCTTATAAGAAAAAGCCGTGAGGAAATTGATTTTAAAGTCGAGCCTGACATCACAAACTTTATTTTTGTTGGCAGATTCACTTATCAGAAAGGTATTGACATTCTGCTTGATTACTTCTCAAGAGCTGTCGAGAAACGACCCGACATTCATCTTTATTTGCTCGGCGGCGGTACAGAAGAGCTGAAAATCACTCAACAGATTCAGCAACAGGAACTTAATGATTATGTTTCAATTATTCCTGCTGTTGATAATCCTTATCCTTATATGGCACTGATGGATGCACTTATTCTCACATCACGGCACGAAGGTCAGGGTATGGTTCTGTGGGAAGCAAAGGCTCTGGGGCTTGATCTGATTTTTGAAAAGCATCTTGAGAAATACAACGATATGCTTGTAGGTTCTTCAGACATTGTTGATTCAATCATTAATCAGAAAAAGCATACAAAACAGCTTGACAGCCTTGATTATTATAACTTGAAAATAAAAAACAGCCTCTATGAACTGTTTGACAAATAACGGAGGACACTGCAATGCAATTAAGCATAATCATTCCGGCATACAACTGTGCCGATACCCTTGAAAAAGCAGTGGCTTCCGCTGTTTTTTTCTCTGATTCGGAAATCATAATCATTGATGACGGTTCAACTGACAGCACTCCAAAGCTTATTGAAAAGCTTAAAATCAAATACCCGACTGTTCGCTCTTTCAGACAAGAAAATGCCGGTCCAGCAAAAGCAAGAAACAAAGGCATAGATATGGCTGATGGCGAATATGTAATGTTCCTCGACAGTGATGACACATTTGAAAAGTGTGCATATGCAAAAATCATAACCGAGCTCAATAAGGATACGGATCTGCTGATATTTGGCTTTAAACAGTGTTTTATGGGAAGGGCAAACGATAAAATTTATTCTCTTTCCTCCCCCTTTACTATTGACGAATACTACAAGAATAATCTTCTCAATCAGGTGTGGAACAAGGTATACCGACGGGAATTTCTCAATAAAAACAATATCAGATTTTCCGATTTCCGCTACGGTGAGGACAGAATATTTAACGCCGAGGTTCTTAATTGCAAGCCGAATGTCAAAGCCATTACCGATGTACTTTACAATTATAATATTGATAAATCGGTCAGTCTTATTTCGGGCTGGATTCCCGAAAAATTTGATGCCTGTAAGGTTATACACACTTATTACTGTAGACTTTGTGACAACATTGCAATTAGTGAATATATGTTTCTTAAAAACATTCTGTCCTGCATGACTGTTCTTTTCGCTGAAAACTGTTACCTTACAAAAAAAGAGAAAAAACAGATAGTTGACAAAATCATAAATGATGAAACCGTAAAAAATTCGCTGAATTTAAAACAAAACGGAACGGCAAATGAAATTATAAGAAAGATAATCAAAAGCAAAAATATATCATTAAACTATTGGTTTGCGTTTGGTGTTGCATTGTGTCAAAAGCATTTTTTGCCCTTTTTTTTAAAATTCAGAAAATGAAGTTTCAAAATAACCCCATTGATTCGCTTTTTGAATCGATGGGGAATTTTTAAAATATAGAAAGTTATTTGCAAAGAGAGTAATTTGCATATTGCCCCCAAGATTGAGGTCATATCTTATCTCATTTGTCTCCCAATTCCTCTGCAAGTGCATTTATTTGGTCAATATTATCTTGACTTACAGCAGAATGTATTTTTACTGAATTGTTTGCAAATTCAAGATTTTTACACTGTTCCAATTTGCTGTGCATAACTTTTTCGGCAAGAGGTGCCCAACTGCCGTTTTCAATAAATGCGACCTTTCTTTTTTGGAAATTGCGTTCTGTCAAATGATCAATAAAATCTCGCATAAATGGGAAAATTCCTGCATTATAAGTAGTAGTAGCAAGAACAATAGTACTATATCTGAATGCTTCACCTACGACTGCAGACATATCACTTCTTGCAAGATCATAACAAACTGCTTTTTTTCCTTTTTCCAAAAGCTTAGCCAACAGCATATCTACTGCCTTTTTAGTATTACCGTAACAGGAAGTATATGCAAGCACTATACCATCTTCTTGTGCATCATATGACGACCATGTATTATAGAGCTTTAAATAATACTCAAGATTTGAGTCAAGCACGGGACCGTGTAACGGACAAATTTTTTCAATTTTCAAATCAGCAACTTTTGCAATTAATTTTTGAACTTGATCTCCGTATTTGCCTACAATTCCAAAATAATAACGTCTTGCTTCATCTTCCCAAGGCTGAGAAACATCATTTGCTCCGAATTTTCCGAAAGCATCCGCTGAAAACAGCACTTTTTCAGTCATCTCATATGTCATGATAACCTCCGGCCAATGTACCATAGGTGCATCAACAAAAGCAAGCTCATGACTTCCCAAAGACAGCTTATCGCCATTCTTTACGATAACCTGCTTTTCTGAAAAATCGTCTTCAAAATATTTTTTCATCATAACAAATGCAATTTTCGATGATACAATTTTTGCAGTGGGATAAACTTCGGTAAATTTTAAAATATTGGCAGAGTGATCCGGTTCCATATGCTGAACGATTAAATAATCCGGCTGTCTGTCACATATTGCATTTCTTATATTATTGAGCCATTCATCGGTAAAAGCGGCATCAACTGTGTCCATAACAGCAATTTTTTCATCCATTATTACATATGAATTATACGCCATACCATTCGGAACCTTGTATTGTCCTTCAAACAAATCAATACGGTGATCATTTACACCCACATATTTTATACTATCTGAAATTTTCATTATTATCACCCCATAATGATATTTTTACATAATTTTAAGTAAAAATAACAATAGTGAAAAGTACAAATTTTATTTTGCTCCTATTTTTAGTGTTTATGCCCACCACATTTCAGCAGGGCTTTCCTTAATGAGTGTTCTCTGAAGCATCTCAACAGCCTTTGAAAGTCCTTCATTCTGGCTCATAAGGGAATCCTCATGTTCGATTGAAAGAACATGGTCATAGCCAACAAGACGAAGATTGCTTACAATATCCTTCCAGTAAACCTCATCATTTCCATAGCCTACACTGCGGAATATCCATGAACGGTTAATTTCATCTGCATATGGCTTTGTATCAAGCACACCTGTTCTTGCAATATTATACTTATCAAGCTTTGTATCCTTTGCATGAACATGGAAAATTGCATCTCCTAAAGCTCTGATAACAGCTACAGGATCCATTCCCTGCCAAATAAGATGGCTGGGGTCAAAGTTTGCACCTAATTCGGGGCCTACTGCTTCACGAATGCGAAGCATTGTATCTGTATTGTATACACAGAAGCCGGGGTGAAGCTCAAAAGCAATTTTATTAACGCCATGAGCCTTTGCAAATTCAACCGTATCCTTCCAATATGGAATGAGCACTTCATTCCACTGCCAATCAAGTATTTTTCCGAAATCATCCGGCCAAGGACAGGTTACCCAGTTGGGATATTTTGCAGTTTCGCAGTCACCGGGACAGCCTGAAAAGGTATTTATCTGATGAATGTCCAATTTCTCAGCAAGAAGAATTGTATTCTTAATTGCATCATCAAAATATTTTGCCGTAGCCTTATCAGGATGAACAGGGTTGCCGTGACAGCTCAATGCACTTATCTCAACATCATACTTTTTGATAAGAGCCTTGAAGCCCTCAAGTGATTTTTCATCATTAAGCAAAATTTCAGGATTTGCATGAGCATTTCCGGGATAGCCGCCGCAACCAATTTCAACAGCCTCAATTCCCAATGATTTAAAATATTTAAGTGCTTCTTCAAAAGGAAGATTGCTCAAAAGAGTTGTAAATACACCTAATTTCATAATATTACCTCACAATCATTTAACACTCTGCAAATACTTCATACTTCTTGCAACATCGGAGAGTCCGTCGGGAACGGGATCATCATTTTCAAGTATCACCCATTCAATTCCCGTATCCTTAACTGCTCGGATAACTGCATCAAGGTCATTATTACCTTCGGTAAGAGCCATAGGCTTTCCGTCAATGCCGTCTTTGATATGAATAAGAAGTATATCATCTTTATTCTCAGTTATATACTTATAATTATCAACACCGGCATGGAAGCTCCAATATGTGTCAACTTCAAGCTTTGTACGTTCAGCAAAAATCTCCATTGCAGTCTTGCCGTTTGCAAGAGGAGTAAATTCTTCTGTATGGTTATGATAATAAGTAGGAATGCCCATTTTTTCAGCACCGGCTTTCAGCACATCACCGGCATACTCACATTCTTCAACAGTATCATGAGCTGCACCACCAACACCGCAATAGAGACAGCCCAGTGTTTTATGGAATTGAGCTGTTTTCTCAATATTTTCGGGAAGATAATCGTCAAGTCCGATATGAGCACCTACAGCAACAAGCTCAAGCTCATCAAGCTTTGCCTTTATAGTTTCAGCATCAAGACCGTGATAACCGGCAAACTCAACACCATCAAAACCTAAATTTTTTACTTCTTCAAGAATTTTCAGAAAATCGTCTCCGCATTTAACCATGTCACGCAGAGAATATAATTGCACTGCTAATTTCATATTATCACCCGTTAAAAATCATAGGACTGATGTAGTTTTTTGTGAGAGTTATACCCCAATCACCCTGTGCACCGCTTCTCCATACTGCGGAATGGGGCTCGATTGAAAGCATACCATCATATTTATGAGCGTAAAGCAAGCCCATGATCTGTCGCCAATCAATCATATCAAGACCTGCAGGAGGATCATCAACATGGTCATCACCCACAACGATAGTTCCCTTGATATGGAAATGATAGAACTTGGGTGCCCAATCATTGATTTCTTCAATGTATCTGCCGGAACCTGCGGTAATACAGTGTGAGGGATCATATTTAATGCCTAATCCCTCAACTCTTGAAAGAACTGCAGCCCAAGCCTTCGGCTCACGGACAAAGTTGTTCCAATCACAGTTATAGCAACAGACCTTAACACCCTTTGCATTTGCATATTCAACAGCTTTTGAAAGCACCTCAACCGCACGGTCACAGTTCCACTCAAAAGACTTATCTTCGTTATAATTTACACCTGTAATGAATACAGGACAGCCTATTGCTTCGCATACATCAAGAATTTTGCATGTATTATTAAGCTCCTGCTCAATAATACTGCCGTCTTCAGCAATCTTATCAGAGCCCCAGCGTCCGATTGCACCGACTTTGACACCATACTGCTCGCTCCACTTTTTAAGCTGAGGGATAAGAGCAACAAGCTCATCGGGATCGTTACCGTTATTGTAATCAAGCTCAATGTAGTGCATACCTAAATCAGCAATATGTTTGAAGCCTTCTTCGCTCCAATTTTCAATCATACCTAATGTCATCATGATAATACTCTCCTATCAATCGTTGTTAAGGTAAACAGGTTTTCCTGTCTTTGCGGACTCATAAATAGCCTCAAGAATTTGTGTAACAACCATTGCCTGTTCAGGCTTAACGCACTGCTCACGCTTGCCGAGAACAGCATCGATCCAAATTCTCTGGTCAATAAATGCATTATCATCGGAATCGCCCTCATAGAATGCAACACCGCCGCAATCCATATTGGGTTTTTCAATGCACTGTCTGCCATTTTTAACATAGTTAACACGAATGTCATCAAGAGTATCAATACCGCCCTTATCACCGCAAAGAACAAAACAAGCTTCTCTTGCTTCTGCAACGTTTAATGCCCAGCTTGATTCAAGAGTGACAACTGCACCATTCTCCATTACGATGTAACCGAATGCGGAATCTTCAACAGTGAACTTTTCGGGATCCCAGTCACCCCATGCGTTAGCTGTATTTGTCTGATTTGCAAGCTTTCTGAATGTGTTACCTACAACCATCTTGGGCTTGTAGTTATTCATCATCCAAAGAGTAAGGTCAAGAGCGTGTGTACCGATATCAATAAGAGGTCCGCCGCCCTGCTCATATTCATTGAGGAATACGCCCCATGTAGGAACAGCTCTTCTGCGGATAGCAACAGCTTTTGCATAGTAAATTTCACCGATTTCGCCTGAATCGCAAACAGCCTTTGCATAAAGGTTTTCGCCGCACTGTCTGTTCTGATATCCGATTGAAAGGAGTTTGCCTGTCCTTACTGAAGCCTCATACATAGCCTTTGCTTCTGCGTATGTCTTAGCCATGGGCTTTTCACACATAACGTGTTTGCCTGACTCAAGTGCATCGATAGTAATAAAGCTGTGAGAACGGTTGGGAGTGCAAACATGAACAACATCAATAGTGTTGTCCTTCAACAGTTCTTTGTAATCTGTATATGTTTTTGCATCTTCTGTGCCGAACTTTGTCTTTGCTTTTTCAGCTCTCTCGGGAATGATATCACAGAATGCAACCATTTCAACTTCGGGAATCATTTTAAGATTTGGCATATGCTTTCCGTTAGCGATACCGCCGCAACCTACAATACCGATTCTTACTTTTTTATCCATAAAAAATACATCCTTTCATATGTGTATTTATCCTTTTACACATAATAGAATAAAACATAAAAATCAAAAAATCAAGCTTTTTTTTAACAATATGGCGTACAATAATCACTAATCTTTTTTATGCAATTTATACAAAAAAAATGACCACAGAGACTTTTCTGCGGTCATTTTAATTAATTTTAAGCTTCTCTGTTTTTTATGCCGTAGAAATGAATAACATTCATATCTTCAGTCATCTCAAGACCATGTGAGCCGCAGCCACCATCAATCTCATGACAGCCATGGTCGGGGCAAAAACCGTAAAGCACATCATGATTCTTCCACTGATTGCTAATTTTTTTAACAAGTTCAGCGTAGTAATCAATATTATGATTCAATGCACTCATGGATTCTGCAGATTCAGGACCGTGCTTATGCATTGTGCCGTCATAATTTCCGTTATAAATAACTATCAGATCATATTTATCTTCATCAATAAGTTCAAAAGCTTTTTTATTCACATCTTCAAGCTCATCATAGATAAAATAGTCAATCGCACGCTCAAGAAAAATCTTTGAAATGCTGTCACCGCTTGTTGACACGATTGCTGCTTTCTTACCTGCTTCAACAAATGAGTCAAACAATGTATGTGTTGCAAGTACAGGCTTTTCGTATTTTTTTATGCCGTGAACATCAGGCATAACGCCTGTATACATTGATGCAAAGCAAACGGGTGTAACGCTGGGCATAACTGAAAGCATAGGAACTGCAATATCTGACGAAATCGCTGCTTTTGTAAATTTCTCGGTATATTTTTTATAAAGCCAAAGGGCAACAGCATCGGGATTATAAATAACTGCACGGTCAATTTTGCCGCCGTTTAACTTTTTTTGAGCAAGGGCTGTTATAAGGGGATTGGACTTTGCAGCGTATTCTTTATTTTCGATACCGAAAAGCTCAAGAACCGTGGATTTTACCGATGAAATACATATCGAACTGTAAAAATCTGACATAATGATTCACTCCTTGTAAACAATAATTTAGCAGTACGCTAAATTATTGTTAAAGTAATAGGTAAT
>CAYVTA010000002.1:0-77749 GCA_964454355.1 uncultured Eubacteriales bacterium
TTTTTCGGACGTTTTTTTCTCCTGTTCACCGACAAAACGAACTTCTGCGGCAAACACATCTTCCGTCGTTTTATATCCGCTTTCATGCCATGATTTGAGGATGCCGTTCATGTACCCAAAATGAATACTTCCTTTTTTTTCAACAGCTTTTTCATAAGCCAATGAAATCATTTCACTGTCAAATCGGTAATCATTGACCCATATTTCAAGAAACTTGAGCTGTTTGGAGGTAGGTTTGGGATTTTCAACTCCTGTGGCACGCTTAAAATCATTCCACAGTGTGTTTGCATTTTCAAGTCTTGCTATTTTTTCAGCTGCCTTATCAAAGCTGTCTATTCCTAAATCAGCCCACTCCGCACCGACACGCATTATGTAAGCAAGCGAGCCTTGTTTACCTACTGTTTTCGAATAATTACAAATCATTACTATAACTTCCGCAGGAAGTGAATAGTGATCATGAAGTATCAGCAATGAAGATTGTACATCATAACCCAATGTTCTTCCGAAAACTTCCTGGGCTTCAGAAAACATTGAGCGAATCTCTTCAGACTCGTTAAGCCGCATTGCAATGTCTTTTATAGATGGTTTTACAAGGACAGGACGTGAGGGCTTTGCAACATTTTCTATAGCGGTTTCTGATTTTTGCACAGACTTGACCTGAGCTTTTTCTGTAGCTTCTGCAATCCGCACCGTTTCAGCTGCAGATACTTCTTTAACAGAAGTCATAGTGGGCTCATCTCCCTCTTTAAGCACAAGCCCCGCATCTATCCAATAAAGCATTGCGTCATCGATTTCATCAGCCGGAATTCCGGTATCTCTTGAAATTATATTCATGTCCCAGCTAACCATGGGATTTCTGTAAAGCCACAAAAGCACCTTCAATTGAGCTTTTCCTGCCATACGAAGATGCTTGTCTGCGACATCTGTGGGCAACACAAATGCCGATGAATATGAGTTCGGATTAATTTTATACATACTTACTCCACAAGTAAACGAAAACAAATTATTTCTTTCCCGTTGAACCGAAGCCGCCTTCTCCACGTTCGGTCTCATCGAGAGTTTCACATTCTTCCGTCTCCATAAGAGAGACAGGCATAATGACCATCTGAGCAATTCGCTCACCGGGCTCGACAGTATAGGAAGAATCAAACTGATTCACAAGACCTACAATGATCTCACCCCTGTAGTCACTGTCAACAACACCCACACAGTTTGCCGGAGCAAGTCCGTGATTTATAGACAGACCGCTTCTTGCAAAAATAAATGCACCATAATCAGCGGAAGGTAGTGCAATTGCAATACCTGTAGGGAATTTAACGCATTCATGGGGATTTACGGTAATTTTATCTTCGATGCAGGCATAAAGATCCATACCTGCACTTCCGGGAGTCGCTCTTTTGGGAATTACAGCTCCCTGACGGACTTTTTTTATCTTAATCATACCGACACTCAAACCTCCGCAGAACCTTTCTTGAGTTTAGAAAGCTCTCTCTTGAGCATATCACGCTCAGCCTTTGCCTGTGCAGCATCTGCAAGATATTCTTTAAGCTGCGACTTAAGAGATTCAACCTCTGCACTGAGCTTTGCAGCATTATCGGCATAATCAAGAAGAGCCAACACGGTTGCTTGAGTGGGAGAAATATTTTTACCGGATTCCATAATTCCCTGTATCATTTCTTCTGCCTGAGAAGCGATAAATGTTGCGTATTCGGGGTCATTATCCGTTGCGAGAGTATAAGGTGTACCTGCTATAGTAACAGTGATTTTTTCCATTTTCATCATCCCAAATCAAAATTATTTTACATTAACAAATATTATATAATTTTTTTGCTCAAGTTGCAACACAAAATTTAAATATGCGACAACAATTCTCCAAGGGAAAATATTTTTCGTCGTTTTTAACAATGTTACAATCAGATTTAATTATTAATTTGTCTGAACAAACATTATTTTTGTATAAATTTACAATTTTTTTCATTGTGAGTCAATTATTCCCCAAAAAAATATTGACATACTGTTGATTTATGTTATAATTATTTTAACAGTCATTAGCCTAAATGACAAAAAGTATTTAATGGAGGTATTTTTATGAAAAAATCTTTTGTTAAGATGATTTCTGTAGTAATTGCATTTATACTTGCATTTACTGCAATGACTTGTATTGCTTCGGCAAAAGAAAAAGTAGACGGTTGCATCTGTGCCTGCTGTGATGCTGCAAATGCGGCAAACAACAGTAACGGTGCAGGTTCTGATGAAGTAAGAGACATTTATCTTGTACTTGACATCTCAGGAAGTATGAGTGGAGCACCTATAAGAAGCCTTAAGGAAGCTGCAACAACTTTCTGTCAGATGATGCTCAGTGATGGCACAGGAGATAACAGAATTGCTATCGTAACATACGCAACAAATGTTGCTTCTTATGATTTCTCTTCAAATCTGAACGAGCTTACAGAGACAATCAACGCTCTTGAAGCAAAGGGCAGCACAAATATGTACGATGCTCTTATGAAGGTCAAAGAAATGAACGAAAAGTACGGCAGAGAAAATGCAACAAAGCACGTAGTGGTTATGGCTGACGGTCTTCCCAATGAAAGTGCAACACTTACACAGGGTAAGTACACAAGCAAGGACAGCTCAATGTACTACAACTACGGCAATGCTGTTTATTCAGTAGCATCAGGTATGTGGTACGATTACAGCATTTATTCAATCGGATTTTTCCACAACCTCGGCGGTAGCCAGCTTAAGTTCGGTAAGGTTCTTATGGAAGACATCCAGAACGCTCTTTACCTTGAAGTGTTCGATCCCGATGAGCTTGTAGGTGCATTCATAGGTGTTGCAGATACTATTGTTGGCTGTATCTGTGAAGAAGGTTGTACTTGCGGCGACGACTACGGTTGTTGTGAATGCTGCACAGCAGGTGATGTTACAAACGTTCCTTGCGACATGGCAAACGATGACGGTAGCTGTAATTGTGACGTAAACTGCACTTGCGGTGACGTATGTAACTGCGGCGACAACTGCAAATGTGATTCAGCACCTTGTGCTAATGCTAACGATGACGGTAGCTGTAATTGCAGTGTAAACTGCACTTGCGGTAATGATTGTGACTGCGGTGCAAACTGTGCTTGCTGTACAAATAACAACAGTGATGATGAAAAGTCAATTCCCAAGACAGGCGATTCAGCTACAGGTATTGTAGCAACAGCAGTTATTATGCTTGCCGGCATCGCTTTTGTGGCTTCAAAAAAACGTGAAGACTGATAACAATATTTAACATTTAGGGCCGATGGAAAACCATCGGCTTTTTCTTTTTGTATATCTGAACAAAAATATTACTTTATCTGACATATTTCTTTTTGAATTTACACTTGTACTTTGTATTGCTTTTGTGTTATACTATTGCTGAGTATTATTTTATATTAATATAATACGGGAGAGACCTAATAAAATGAGTTGTTTCAATACTGTGCTGAAAGATACGGCAAAAAAAACAGTTGACCTGCTGGCAAGAAAAAGAATGAAAATTGCAACAGCCGAATCCTGTACCGGAGGATTGGTAGCAAAGCTCATAACAGACATCAGCGGTTCATCAAATGTATTTGACTTCGGAATAGTGTCTTATTCAAACGATATAAAACACAGTATTTTAGGAGTATCAAATGAAACCCTGTGTTCATTCGGAGCAGTAAGCGAAGAGACTGTTCGAGAAATGGCACAAGGAGTAAAAAACATTGCTAATGCAAATATTTCCGTTGCAATAAGCGGTATCGCAGGCCCTTTATCGGATGATACAAACAAACCCGTGGGATTGATTTGGATTGCAGTCTGCTGTGACGATGAAATAATAACAAAAAAACTCAACAACAATTATTCAGAAAATATAAGAGAAAATAACAGAAACGAAGCTGCAAAACAAGCACTAGAGCTTGTGTGCCAAGTTCTGGAAAAACAAAAGGCGGGAGAATAAATGGCTGAAACAAATAAAAACTCGCAATCAACAATCAATCAGCAGCCTGTTGCACGAGTTGCAAAAGTTGCAAAAGTTGCATCAGTAGAAAAAGAAAAAATAAATCCACAAACAATTTCAGATGACACGGCTGCTAAGCCCGAGGGGGCAGACTTATTTGCCGCTGTTTATGCAAGCCAAAAAGCAGAAGCGGCGTTAAAAGAAGATACGGAAAAAGAAAATCCGGAAATTGAAAAACAATCCAAAACCGAAGATATTTCTCTTGACGGAAGCAATGATAAAGAAAAAAAGTTCAACATTGCATTTATTGTTCTGATCGTTGTTACTGTTATTTTGTTTGTTGCATCCTGTGCATATTTGATTTACGGAATATTTAAAGAAGATGAAATTGTCACAGAGCCCGTTGTAAAAACAACAAACACGGTAAGTGCTCAGATTTCATCTCCGTTCAACATTGAGCATGTTTATTCAGACGATTATCCTGAAGGAATGCAGGAAAAATATAAACAGCTTTATGACCAAAATTCAGATATTGTAGGATGGGTAACGGTTCCGGGAACAAGCATTGATATGCCTGTTTACCAAAGAAGCAACAATTCCTATTATCTTAAAACAGATAACTACGGAGTATACAACAAATACGGTTCGGCATTTCTTGATAAAAATTGCGGTGTTAGTGAGCTGAGCAGAAATACTGTTGTATATGCTCACAATTTTGACAACGGTCTGATATTTGATGAGCTTCATAACTATGCAGATCCTGAATTTTTCAAAGAAAATCCGGTGATTGAATACAACACTATTTACGGCAATTACAAATGGAAGGTCATTGCAGCTTTCTATACAAATGGTGATGCATCCGGTGATAACGGTTATCTGTTTTATTACATAGCTGCAAATATGGGTGACAACAGCTTTATGGAATTTTATGACGAGATACAACAAAGAAGTCTCATTCATACAGGTGTTGATGTTGTAGCTACAGACAAGATACTCACCCTTTCAACCTGCACATATTTCTTCGATAAAAACGGTTCGCTTCAGAATGCACGATTTGCAGTAGTTGCAAGACTTGTTCGTGAAGGTGAAAGTGAAGCGGTTGATACAAGCTTAGTTACAGAAAACGAAAATGTACGCTATCCCCAGCTTTATTATAATGTATACGGAGGAACCAATCCTTACTCAAATGCAGCAAAATGGGAAGCAAATAATTATTAACATCAGAAGGGAGAATAAAAATGGACGATCTTGATAAAAGCATCCCACATCCGGAATCGGACGATCAAGAGGATGTTTTATCCGACCTTGAAGCACTGTCCAAAAAATACGGACTCACCTTTGACGCTGACAGATATAAAGCATCAGCTCAGAATACTCGCTATACTCCTCATACTCCCGATTCCGAGCAAGCAAAGAGTTATACTCCTCCTAAAAATAACCGACCGGCAAGAACTCCTCGAATCGTTTACGATGGAAATGCCGCTTCAGGTGTAAAAATAGTATATGAGGATTTTTATTCAACTCCTCAAGGCCCTCAGGGCAAAAGAGTCGTATATCAGGAGAATGAAGAAGAATCAATTGTTGAAAAAAGACGCAGAAATGCAGCAATGGCTCAACAGAAAAACAACAAAGATGTGTTCTTTAAGCCTACCGCATCTTACAGCGAGAGAAATCCCGATGCCGGTGTAAGAATAAGTGCTCCCGTTTCTCCTGAAGAAAAGGCTGAAATGGACGAAATGGACAAATTTCTGGAAGATGACAGCTATTTTGAAATCAGTTCAAGTACTGAGGAAAATGCAAATCAACAGTATGTACATCAGCATTATGAGCTGACGACGGGACAAAAATTTGCAAACTTTTTTAAAGGTTTCATTCCTTGGAAAGGTGATTCGGGAAAAGAAATCGCAAGAAAGATAATTATGGATATTTCAGCTATTGTTGTAATTGCCTGTTTCGGTGTATTCCTTAACAATTATCTTGAACATCAGCAACAGCTCAATAAACAATCAGAAATTGAGGGGATGAAGGTTTCTGAAGCAGAAACAGACGAACTTGATGCTCAATGGGCAGCAATAAAGGCAAAATATCCGGACATTGACTTCCCCGAAGGAATGAATATCAAATACGCAGAACTGTATGCTGCGAACCAGGACCTTGTAGGCTGGCTGCACATTGACAATACAAATATTGATACTTCGGTGGTTCATCACCCGGAAGATAAAAATTCATCAGATGAAGACCTCTATCTTCATCACAACTTCTACGGTGCATATGACAAGTACGGCAATGCATATCTGGATGCATACAACACAGGGGCAAGCCTTGATAAAAACAATATCATCTATGGTCATAACATGACTGACGGACTTGCTTTTGCTCAGCTTGAAAAATACTACGAAATCGAAGGATTCCAAGAGTCACCTATTATTAAATACAGTACACTGTTTAATGATTATTACTTTAAGGTATATGCAGTTATAATAACAAACGGTATGCCTTCCGGTGATAACGGATACCTGTTCAGCTACATTACAGCACACTTTGCTACAGATGAGAACTTTGAAAGTTTTATCGAAGCAATTGATGAACGCAAGCTTTATGACACAGGTGTAGATATCAATAAGGATGACATCCTTATTACACTTTCAACCTGCTCCTATGAAATCAAATCAACCCAGATGGGCAGACTTGCAATCATCGGCAGACTTGTGCGTGAAGGAGAAAGTTTGGATGTAGATACATCCTTAGCAGTCTACAATGAAAACGTAAGATATCCACAGATATGGTATGATGAACATAATATGACCAATCCTTATAAGGACGCATACCGGTGGGAAGCAGAATAAACAAATATCATCTATTCACGTTTAACAATACACTATGCTTTTCTTATAAGTCAGGAGAGGAACTTATCTAATGAAAATCAAACCTATTATATTTGCAGACGTATCAAATCCCGAATATCTTAAACTTGAATCTGTCATTACACACGCTTTTTCTGACATGACAGGAGGCGAGATGGATTTCCCCGGCATTCACGATAACGTAAAAAGCGGAATGCCGGAAATTGCAGAAGCACTCAAATCAAATGATATGATCGTGCTGTTTGCAGATGAAAGACTTTATCATGAGGCAAAGCGCAGCATATGCAAAGCCTTCAAATTTGAAATGATTCATGATGAAAAAGTGCTGGAAAGACTTAGCACAATGGAAAACAGCGAAAGATATATGATGCATGCTCTCATGCCGAAAAATTCAACGGTATTCCCTCTTTCAGACGGTATGTTTTCAGGTTTTGCAATCAGATCAAAAAGTCAGTGCATCATGTTCATTCCTTTCTCACAGGACAGAACATTTTTAACAATGAAAAAATATGTTTTTCCGTATATCGGCAAGGTTTACGGAAGAAAGCTTCCCTCTTTCAGCAATTATGAAACGGCTTATTCCGCTTCAATACTTGAACGCCAGCTTGAAGGCTCAGATATTCAGATTGCAGTTGCAAACACTCCAATATGTAAATACATTGCTCATGCAGGGAAAAAAATCGAATGCTTTAACGACCATATTTCCTACGCTCCTTATGACAGCAAAAAAGCTGAAAAACAACCTGTACAACAGTTAGCTGTAAATGCTGCAGAGTATTACGAATGCAGATTCGGTGCTGCAATTGTTGAAGGCGGACAAGATGAGCAGGGAAACTACACAGCGACAATCATAATTTCAAACAGAAAAACAGCTACTATCAGTACCCTTTCTTCAATATCAGATGAAACATATGAAGATTTTATCAATACTGTTGTAAATGAGTTTTTTGTAATGCTTGCCCATGAGCTTCATACTGCTCCCGAGCTTACCGAAAAAGAGGCAAAGGCACTTAAACCCAAGCCTGCAATTCACGGCTTCCATATTGCAATATATGCAGTTCTTTTTGCAACAGTATTTTTCTTTACATATATAGTATCATCCCTTTCCGGATCATCACTTTTTATGTAAATTATGAAAAAAACTAAATATTTTTCGTATTTGACGAAGATAGGAAAAAAACTGCTTTTTCTGCCGATGTTTGTGCTGTGTATTTTTGCGGCGGTCAGCTTTGCTGAAGCTCCCGATGTTATAATAGACGGTGACATTGACGGCAACGGAGTTGTTACTCAATCAGATATTGAATACATTTTAAACAGTGCCGGTGCTCTGACCATTCAGCAGAACAACACCTACACAAAAAGAGCCGATACTAATTCCGACGGTATTATAACCGCCGCAGATGCAGCAATTGCAGTCATTAATCTGGCAAGCTCCGTTACTGATTCCGTCGGCGTGGAGCCAGAAGGTGACCCGCCTCTCGTAGGCAGCAGCATTTCGGCAAAAACCGTTAACGGCGAGGTCATTGCTGTTTCCGATACACAAAGCGGTTACAGCGTAATAAGCAATGAAAAAATGTATATTTATCCCGATCTGTCACAGGTCATGCAGGTTCGTGACGCATTTGTAATTGTAACCTTCGGCTGGGGGCATGGCGTAGGTATGAGCCAATGGGGTGCAATAGGTCTTGCAAGAGCAGGATATTCCTACATTCAAATCGTTCAGCATTATTACAGCGGCGTCATGGTAATGAAGGAACAATATCCTCAAACAGTTAAATGTGCAGGCAAAGATGTTGACACAGTGGAAATGCTTGCAAGAATTATACAGATGGAAATTGCAGGCTGTGCGACCCAATGGGATACACTTGATATGAACGCACTCAGAGCTCAGGCTGTTGCAGCATACACAAACCTGAAATATTGCGATTACAAAGTAAGCGGATGTTCATATGTCAACAGTTATGAAAAATGTCGTGACGATGTTAAACAGGTGGCACAGGAAATTGCCGGTCAATATATGACCTACAACGGTAATGTAATTTACGCTTACTATTCGGCTTGTTCGGCAGGCGTAACCGCAACGTATGAACAGGTCTGGGGACAGACAAACCTTAATGTGTCATATCTTACAAATTCCGCATCATATTACGACTGTTCAACATCTGTGTATGTTACGGCAACTGCATATTCTCCCGATGTCATTAAGGACTATATTCTTGCATACGATCCGTCTGTCGTCCTTTCGGAAAATCCTGCTGAATGGATAAAAATTCTTGTTCACGATGACGCAGTAAACGAAAATATCGGTTATGTTTCATCAATGCAAATAGGTGACAAAACAATTTCACAGGGTGCAGGACTTAAATTCAGAGACAAAATTATGAAGTACGATATCAAATCACCGTGCTTTGCTATAATATACAACGGACAATATTTATAATTCAGAGGTGTTATTTATGTCAATTCTTATTACAGGCGGTGCCGGTTATATCGGCTCGCACACTTGCGTTGAACTCCTTGAATCCGATTATGATATAGTTGTAATTGATAACTATGTCAATAGCTGTAAAGAATCTCTTGAAAGAGTAAAAAAGATAACCGGCAAGGATTTCAAATACTACGAATGCGACATTCGTGACAAAGAAGGTCTTGACAAGGTTTTTAAGGCTCATGACATTGATGCGGTTATTCATTTTGCAGGTCTCAAGGCTGTTGGTGAATCATGTCAGAAGCCTCTTGAATATTACGATAACAATATTGGCGGCACTATCGCCATGCTCGAAGTTATGAGAGAAAATAACTGTAAGACCATCGTTTTCTCGTCTTCAGCTACAGTTTATGGTGCAGAAAATCAGGTTCCTTTCGATGAAACTATGAAAACCGGTACAACAACCAATCCCTACGGTACTACAAAACTCTACATCGAAAATATTCTTAAAGATATATGCAAGGCTGATGCTGACTGGAGCGTTGTACTTCTCAGATATTTTAATCCCGTAGGTGCTCACATCAGCGGTCTTATCGGGGAGGCTCCATCATTCCCCAACAACCTTATGCCTTTCATTTCTCAGGTAGCAGTAGGTAAGAGAGAATGTTTGAGCGTATTCGGTGACTGTTATGACACTCCTGACGGCACAGGTGTAAGAGATTATATCCATGTTGTCGATCTTGCTAAAGGTCATGTTAAGGCAATAGCCTACGCACTTGATAAGAAAGGTGCAGAGGTATTCAATCTTGGTACAGGTAGAGGCACAAGCGTTCTTGAGCTTATCAATGCATTTTCAGAAGTTAATAACGTAAATATTCCGTATAAAATAGTGGAACCGAGAGACGGCGATATCGCAACCTGTTATGCAAATGCACAGAAAGCATTTGACATTCTCGGCTGGAAGGCAGAAAAAAATGTTTCCGAGATGTGTGAAGACACCTGGAGATGGCAAAAAAATAACCCCAATGGCTATGATGAATAAAGTATATATAAAAGAAGTTGTTATACTTCTCACTGTTGTGCTTTTTCTTATAAATACAGCATTGCCTATTTTTGCCGATTCGGATCCTTTGCCTGCCCCGGATTGGGTAACAGTGACCGATAATTCTGACGGTTCAAAAACTCTTACGGTACAAACGCCAAGCTATATGTTGGATGTTGTTTCTTACTACGAATACAGCACTGACTCAGGGCTCACATGGAAAAAAATCAATGACAATGCAGGCGGAGAGTTTGTATTTGATTCAACAACAGAATTTACATTGGTTTATATTTCTGATGGTTTCCGTTCAACAGCATATACGACAACAGTAGAAATTAATAAGTATACACCTCTCTCAAGTTCAACAGGTGTAATATTGCTTATCCCATTCGATTCGGAGCTTCCTGCTGACATTTCATTGGCAACATATGAAATTATAGGCGGCACTGATCACAATTTTGTATCAGAGTATGCAGGTGAAGACAAAGCATTCCTTCTTTTTAATGTATTGCTGCTGTCGGAAGGTCAGATATATGAAAATACAATCACTAATTTGTGGTTTTTTCCTACAGGCGACATGAATGCTTCAAACTGTAGTCTTTATCATATTAGTTCCGAGGGTGAAATTACTCTGATAGAATCCGAAGCAGAACTGAACATCCTCGCTTGCTTAACAGACAAAACAGGGCTTTTTGCCGTAATTGAAGACAAAAGCGTATCATCATCCTTAAGAGGTGATGTCAACGGTGATGGTGCTGTAACAGCAACCGATGCCAGACTTGTATTAAGATGCGCTGCTAAATTAGAAGAGCTGACATCCGTTCAGAGCTCTGCGGCAGATGTAAATTCGGACGGAAACATCACTTCTGCTGATGCGAGAACCATTCTGAGAATATCAGCAAAGCTTGAAGAATAATGATTCAAAGGAGTAATATTATGGATATTCCACATTTTCTTTTGGAACAGGCTCAATCCCTTGTAAGCACAAGTTCATATAAAAAATATCAAAAAAACACTCTGACTCCCCTTCCTGAAGGAAGTTTTGACTGTATTAAAAAACCTATATCGGATAAATTCACTTTTGGCTTTGCACAAAAAACCGTGATGCCGGAAGATAAAATTCCCGGCAAGAAAAAATACTATGTTGCAGGCTACAGAATAAACAATCCGGCAACAGGAGTTCTTGATGATTTACAGGCGAAGGCTATGTGGATCGATGACAATTCCGGAAGAGGCGGAATAGTTCTTGTTTCAGTGGACTGTGTTGGACTTTTTGGCGAAGACGTAAAAAATATAAGAGAGCTTCTCTGCGATTTCTGTCGCAAAACTAATTGCAGAAGCATTAATATTTTTGCAACACATTGCCATGCCGGAATTGATACAATGGGTATGTGGGGACCTCTCCCCAAATCAGGCAGAGATAAGGACTATATCAAAATTGTTTATGACGGCGTCGTTTCAGCCGTTAAGGAAGCTTATAAAAACAGAACTGACGGACAGATTTATCTGGGCAGAACAAAAGCTGATAAAAATGCTCAAAGTGCACCCCGTCCGCCTCATGTTTACTCCGATGTAATTACAAGACTGAGATTTGTACCTGAAGACGGCTCTGCAGAAACTTATCTTGTGAATTTTGCTTCACATCCGGAATCACTTCAAGGTAAAAATTCACTTGTCAGTGCAGATTTTCCCTGTTATATGGCAAGACATATCAAAGAAAAGAAAAATGCTAATATGATGTTTTTCGCCGGTGCGATTGGCGGTCTGTGCATGAATGATATGGATGAAAGTAACATCATTTCAACGATGAAAACAGGTCAGTACCTGGGTGAAAAGGTTTGCAAAATTAAAAAAGAGGAAAAGCTTGAACCTGTGATAAACATTCTCAGACAGGAAAAATATCTTAATTGCGAAAACCCTGTCTTTTGGTTTCTTTCAAGACTCAATGTAATTCCCGAAAAAATGATTACCACCGAAGATAAAGCATTACATCTCGGAATGAAAACAGAGCTGTCCTACATTCAGATAGGCTCGCTTAATATGCTTCTTCTTCCCGGAGAAATATTCCCGGAGCTTGTTTACGGCGGTTATCTTTCAGAAGAGGAATCCGGAACCGGCAAGTCCCCTGATGTCAACCCAAGACCTCTTTGTGAAATCACGGAAGACAAAAATCTTCTTGTTTTTGGTCTTGCAAATGGTGAGATAGGATACATCTTATCACCAAATGACTTTGTTCTTGACGAAAGATTCCCTTATATTGAGCAGACAAAAGACCGTTTGGGCAGAAGGCATTATCACGAAACAAATTCTTTACACAAAAACACGGCATATGAAATTGCGGATACAGTATCAGCAATGATGAAAATTGTAAAAAATCAATGATATATAAATCAAAGGAGATGATATAAATGTTTGTAGCGGTTATGGGATACGGAACAGTTGGTTCCGGTGTTGTTGAACTTCTCTATAAAAACCACGACAGCATTGTCAAAAAAAGTATGCAGGACTCTTTGGAGCTGAAATATATCCTCGACATCAGAGAGTTCCCCGAAAGCCCCTATAAAGATAAATTTGTAAAGGATTTCAATATTATCCTCAACGATCCCGAGGTTAAAATCGTTGTTGAAACCATGGGCGGTGCAACTTTTGCTTACGACTGCGTTAAAAAGCTTCTTCTCGCAGGTAAAAGCGTTGTTACATCAAATAAAGAGCTGGTTGCTTCATACGGTTGTGAACTTCTTGCTATTGCAGAAGAAAAAAACGCTAATTTCCTCTTTGAAGCAAGCGTAGGCGGCGGTATTCCGATTATCAGACCCATTACACAGTGTCTTGCAGCAAATGAAATTGATTCAATAGCAGGTATCCTTAACGGCACAACAAACTATATTCTCACAAAGATGATTACCGAAAAAGCTTCATTTGAAGAGGCTCTCAAAAATGCTCAGGAACTGGGCTATGCAGAAAAAGATCCTACAGCCGATGTCGATGGTCACGATTCATGCAGAAAGATATGCATTCTTGCAGCTCTTTGCTTCGGCAAACATGTTTACCCTGACAGTGTACACACTGAAGGTATCAGAAATATCACACTCAGCGATGTTGATTATGCAGCATCATGGGGCGGAGTTATCAAGCTTATCGCTTGTGCAAAAAAAGTCAGCGATGATTCAATCAGCGTAACAGTCGGTCCCGCTTTTGTTAACAATCACAGTCAGCTTGCAGGCGTAGAAGATGTATTTAATGCAGTTCTCGTAAGAGGCGACGCAGTTGGTGATGCAGTATTCTACGGCAGAGGTGCGGGCAAACTACCCACTGCCAGTGCTGTTGTTGCAGATGTTATTGATGCGGCTAAACATATAGAAAAGAAAAAGAGCTTCGGTTGGAGCGAAGCACAGGATAACCATGTTGCAGATTACCTCGATCAGACCGTAGCAGTTTATGTCAGAGGTGCTGTTTCCGGAAATAAAGCTGATGTTATAAAAGAAATTAACGATGCTATCGGAGCAGTAAGGATTCTCAAAAGCGAAAAAGCAGCCGATAATGAGCTTGCATTCGTCACGAATCCCGCAGCAGAAGGAAAACTGAGAGAAAAACTTGCGAATATAAGCGGATTCACTTCTGAATCAATTATCAGAATTTCCGATTATTAATATATTTAAAAATTATTTATGAAAGGATAATAATATGGGACTCATTGTGCAGAAATTCGGCGGAAGCTCGGTTGCAAACGCCGAAAGAGTTAACAATGTTGCAAGTATCGTTACAGATACTTACAAAGCAGGCAATGATGTTATAGTTGTTGTATCCGCTCAGGGTGACACAACTGATGACCTTATTGCAAAAGCGCAGGAAATCAATCCTAATGCGTCAAAAAGAGAAATGGATATGCTTCTTTCAGCAGGCGAGCAGATTTCAATATCACTCCTTGCTATGGCTATCGAAAGAATCGGCTGCCCCGTAGTATCAATGCTTGGCTGGCAGGCAGGCTTTAACACAAATTCAAACTATGCAGCAGCAAGAATCAAAAATGTCAAGGCTGACAGAGTAAAAGCAGCTATCGACAAACATCAGATCGTTGTTGTTGCAGGCTTCCAGGGACTTAATAAGTATGATGACATTACTACTCTCGGAAGAGGCGGTTCTGATACAAGTGCAGTTGCACTTGCTGCAGCTCTTCACGCTGACAGATGTCAGATATTCACAGACGTTGAAGGCGTTTTCACAGCAGACCCTAGAAAAGTTCCTGGTGCAACAAAACTCAGCGAAATCACTTATGATGAAATGCTTGAACTTGCAACTCTCGGTGCACAGGTTCTTAACAACCGTTCTGTTGAGATGGGTAAAAAATATAATGTTGAAATTGAGGTGCTCTCAAGTCTTAAGAGAGTTCCGGGCACAATTGTCAAGGAGGTTGCCAATATGGAAAAAATGCTCGTAAGAGGCGTTACAAAGGATACAAACTGCGCCAGAATATCAATCACAGATCTTCCCGATACCCCCGGTATAGCTTTCAGAATTTTTGCAAAGCTTGCTGCTAAAAATATTAACGTTGATATCATTCTTCAATCTGTAGGCAGAGAAGGCTCAAAGGACATTGCATTCACTGTTTCAAGCGACAGTGCTGACGAAGCAATTAATGTTATCAAGAGCCTTGCAGAGCTTCAGGATAAGAATGTTGTTTGCGACACTGAAATTGCAAAGGTTTCAGTTGTCGGTGCAGGTATGGAAACTCATCCCGGTGCAGCATCAATGATGTTTGAAGCTTTATATGAGCAGAACATTAATATTCAGATGATTTCCACAAGTGAAATCAAAATTTCTGTACTTATCGACAAAAAGGATGCAGACAAAGCTGTTCTCGCTATCCATGATAAGTTCCTTCCCGAAAACGCATAAGTTTTAAGCATCAATTACTTGTGGCACACTTCATTGCGAAGTGTGCCACTGTTTTTTTGGACATAATTCTTTTTCAATTATCATGTTTTTTTCTTTTTTATTGCAAAATATATTCCCATCACGGCAATTTCAGCAATCAACACCGTGCCTGCCGTTTTTGCACCGAATCTTAATGATAAGTCCAATGCATTTTTACGCAAATTTGTAATTTGATTGTGATTTTCAAATATTGAATCGGACAACTCCTGCGGCAAACTGTCACAATCAACACTAAAAAGTGTCACAAGCTCGTAGGCATATTTATTCGTATCTTCTTTATCCAAGCAAAATGACAAAGCATAATAATCGTTCTCGTATTCAAAATATACTATATTAATAATTTTTACAGAATCTGCAATATAAGAAAACAGATGAACACCAACCTGACGGGCATTGTTTTCAATATTTTGGTCTCGGAGAATTTCTATAGCTCTTTTTTCATCAATGAGGGTATAATTATATTCAGATAATTCTTGAATAACATCACCGTAATCAAAAGATATATCATCATAGTAATAGTGATACTTTTCACTTCCCTCTTGCAGAACGTCCTTATCGGTTACAGCGTGGAAAAAGCTGAACATCAGATACTCATCTTCTGTATATCCGTAACAAGGAATATAAATTACTGCTGCGGAAACGGACATAACTATTAAAAATGACATTATCAACACTGTAACAGAAACCAAAATACGTCTTTTACCTTGTTTTGAAAATGTAATATCTTCAATCAGAGCATCAAATTCATTAGTTCTCTCGTCCGGAAAAACCTCTTTTTCTTCGACTTTTTCATATTCAGAGGTACTAATTTCATTCCAATAGCTTTTTCTTCTTTTTATAAACAGTACAAGAAATACCACTACAATTACAGCTGTCAAAATAATTGCCATTTTATGATGCCAAAGCAATCTGAAATTCATCAGTCACCCTCCCCTAATTTAAAAACTTATTCAAATTTCGCAAAGTAAAGTGTCGATGCAACTACAAAGGCAATCTGAAAATTATTTCAGTAAAAATTAATTGTTTATATCACAAAACCACCATTTATACCGATGACTTGACCTGTTATATACCCGGCATTATCACTTGCAAGAAAAGACACTGCGGCGGCGATCTCTTCAGGCTTACCTAATCGCATAAGAGGTATTTCTTCACACAGTGCAGCAATGTCTGCCTGTGAAAAAGAAGACATCATCCCGGTATCAACCGCACCGGGAGCGATGCAATTCACAGTAATACCCGACGGGGCAACCTCTTGTGCAAGTGCCTTTGTAAGTCCGATAACTCCTGCCTTTGAGGCTGAATAATGCACTTCACACGAAGCTCCTACCTGCCCCCACATAGAAGAAATATTAATTATTCTCCCCTGCTTTTGCCTTATCATAAACGGCAGAACTGCACGGCAACAGTTAAAAACACCTGTTAAATTTACACCAAGCATTTTGTTCCAGTCATCATCAGTAATATCAGTAAAAAGCTTTTGCTGTGCAATACCGGAATTATTTACAAGAATATACGGTACACCTATATCTCTGCTGATTTTTTCAAACATCTCATTAACTTCCGCTGATGAAGCAACATCGGCTTTTATCGGTGTTACATCATAACCTTTAAAAGAAAGCTCCGAAGCCAAAGCTTCTGCCTTCGCTTCAGAGCTGTTATAATTTATAACTACCGACAATCCGTCCGAACATAAAGCTCGAACAGTTGATTCACCAATACCGGAAGCACCGCCTGTTACAACGGCCACTCTTCCGAACTTCATCATTCAACAGTTGTAAAGAAAGAAGAAATGAAAGAAGTTACAGAAGTCTTTTCAAGTCCCTTA
Organism: uncultured Eubacteriales bacterium; assembly: GCA_964454355.1. Taxonomy (GTDB): domain Bacteria; phylum Bacillota; class Clostridia; order Oscillospirales; family Acutalibacteraceae; genus UBA1081. The sequence continues at coordinate 17,068 of CAYVTA010000002.1, forward strand.
AGTGTGAGCTGGTTGGAAGGAATCGTTGCAGAGATCTCATTAATAACGATCTGCATTGTAAGTGTACCGTCAGAATTATAATTATCAACCTGAATAAGCTTATCTCCGATAGAATAAAGCTTGATTACAGCATCATCATAAACGTATTCGTTGCAAAGACCTGCTTCACCGTTGATAGTAACAGCAGACTGCTTGAGGTTGTATATTTCCTCTTCACCAACATTATCTGCAAGTGACTGAAATTCAGAAACAGAGAAGCTGTCCTCAAGACCAAGTGCACTCAGAAGTGTGTCAGAAAGCTCTGTGTAAACATTTGCTGCAGGCTGGATAACATATGTTGAACCGTCAAGAACAAGCATACCGAAACCTATTCCGCTTATGGAAGCTGTGAGCTGAACATTGGTACCGTCTGTTGCGATCTGAGTAGCCAATGCAGAACCTGAACTGTAAACTGTACCGTCAATGTAATATGATCCTCTGACGAAGATTTCAACTTCTTCAGGAACATATGTTTCAACAGTGGTTTCACCTTCTTCAATCTGGTTGTCACTCCTAACATCGCCTACGGAATCATCAGCGAGAAAAGCATCAAGACCGGAGTCTTCTTCCACTGATCCGGGAACATTTTCACTATCGTCTTCACAACCGGTAAAGACAATTGCCATGCACATAATAAGTGCAAATATTACGCAAAATACTTTTTTCATTTTAATCACCTTTTGTTATAGTTTATAATTTTACATTATCATAATACTACATATTAGACAAAAAATCAAGAAAATAATTATTTATTACAAAATTGTATTATTTATTTCTTAAAAGCAATTATACAGCTCATATCAAGCTCCTTAAACTTAGGCAGCTTATACTGTGGTTTAAGAGTGGCAATTGCAGGCACATCGCCGCCTACGCCGTACTGACCGCCGTCAATGTTTACCGTAAGAGAATCTCGGCGAAGCAAATAACAGGAATGATCTGCTTTGTGCAATTCTTCCATAGTGTAAGGATGAACGCTTGCCTCAAATGGTTTGCCTATAGCATCCACACGCAGTCCGTTTTCTCCACCCACCTCAAGCCATCTGACATCACAGCGGTTTGCATTTTCCTGAGGATAAAGGTAATCGTGAATAAAATCTTCACAACTATCAAATTCATATACACCCAAATATGCACCGAATTTTCTGTCACAATAGTTTTCATGAGGTCCCTTGCCGTAATACTTTATACCATCAATACCGTTTACAAGTTCAAATGTAATACCATATCTGGGCATATCGTAAGGTGTTATATTTCGACAAGTAAGATTTGCAATTATTTTACCGTCCGGAGTAATAATATATTCAGTTTTTACACTGTCAAGACACATTACACGCCATTTTACACTGATTTTAATGCAATCATTATACTTTCTTGCAGTGACGGAAACAGCTCTCATATTACGGGAAGCTTTTCTGAAAATATTAAGACCGAGAAAATCTTTAACAATTTCAACGGGAACCTGAGCCATACGTTCATTATCTGTATTTGCTCTGCCGAAATTCGGTCTGATACCGCTTTTAAGGTATTCTCTGTTGCCTGCAGTGTAAGAATACAATTCACCGTTCTTTTTTGATATTTTTACGGTAAAGCCTTCACCGCTTACAACAAAATCATTACCGATCTCTTTAAGATTTACTTCTCCGTCAACAGGTCTTGCTGTTTTAAATTTATAACAACCGAGAACAAACTGCTCTCTTGCCATTGTATGACCTTTGGGAAGCTTCATCTTTGCCAACTTAAGGCTGAGGTAAACATCAAGCGTGGATTCCTCCTGTACATTAAGCTCAAAAGGAACTTCGATTTTTGCTTCTTCCATAAACTTTGTATCAGGCAGGTCAATTTCAGTCTGTTCAACGATGCCGTTCTGATTTGAAAGCACCATTTTCAGCTTAAAACTCTTCAGGGATGTAAACATAAATCTGTTAAGCACAGAAAGAATGTTACCGTTAAGTGAAAAATCTGCCTGCTGATAACACTTTACAACCTCATAATAATGCGGATTGGGTGAACGGTCACCTCTAAAGACTCCATTGAATGCAAAGTTGCCGTCATTGGGCTTATCACCGAAGTCTCCGCCGTAATTCCATTTATCTTTACCGTCAGGAGTTTTTGTTCTGATTGCCTGGTCTGCAAAATCCCAAATGTAGCCGCCTGCAAGACGGTCATATTTTTTGAAATCATCCCAGTAATCGGAGAAATTACCCATACTGTTTCCCATTGCATGAGAATACTCACACTGAATAAAAGGCTTATCAATGTAATGTTCGGGCTTCAGACGATATCCCATCTGAAGATTCCATAAGGCTCTTGAATGGGTATGCGGTTTATTTTCACCGATATCCTTCATTTCATTCTGAACCGTATACATCTCACTCATGATATCAGATACCTCGAGATATGCATCAGGTTCGTAGTGTATGGGACGGGTATCATCAATAGCGAGAGCAGTTGCCTTCATGTCAGCAAATGTCTGACCGTTACCGCTTTCATTACCCAAAGACCAGAAAAGGATACATGAATGGTTTTTGTATGAATTCACCATGTTTGACATTCTGTAACAGCACTGCTTACTCCACTTAGGATCACTGCCGGGAATTTTTATAGCAAGACCGTGAGTCTCCAGATTATTTTCACTCATTACAAGAATACCGATCTCATCACAAAGCTCATAGAATCGACGTGAATTAGGATAGTGACAGGTTCTGACATTGGTAATGTTACTTCTCTTAAGCATTTCAAGATCAGCTATTGTAATCTCCTCAGGCACAGCATGACCGTAGTCAGGGTGGAAGTCATGTCTGTTTACACCGCAAATTTTAAGAGGTACTCCATTAAGCAGAATAAACGGACCTCTCTTTGTTTCACGGTTGTATTTTTCAATTCTGATTTCACGGAAACCGTACTTGTGCTCTCTGACATCAACCTTCTTTTCATCTTCATAAAGCGTCACACGAACTGTATAAAGATTTGGGGCTTCATGACTCCAAAGCTTAAAGCCTGTAACCTTGTCAGAAAGGCAGAGCTTTTTCTCTCCGTTTTCTGACATATCTTCAACATCGGTATCAAGAGAGAGAATGGCCTTGCCTTTTGCATCAAGCACTTCAACTGTCAGTTTTCCGCCGGTGAGTGCTTCACCTCTTGTTTCGATTTCAGCATCAAGCTTAAAAAGAGCCTTTTTGTAATTATTTTCAAATTCACTTCTCATAAAGAAGTCACGAATGTATTTTTTCGGTTTAAAAACCAAATTTACATCACGGAAAATACCGGCAAGACGCCACATATCCTGATCCTCAAGATAACTGCCGTCACAGAACTGACGCACGGTAACAGCCAATCTGTTTTTTCCCGGATGAACATAGTTTGTAATGTCATACTCAGTCTCATCAAAGGTATCCTGTGAATATCCGACAAATTCACCGTTAACAAAGACCTCACCGCAAGAATTTATACCTCCGAAATGAATAAACACATTATCATCGGTTTCTTTTAGTTCAAAATCTCTGACATAAAGTCCGCATGGATTTATAGAATCATCAATATGGGGAATATTAGTCATTGAAATGGGCTTGGGATATGTAATATTGGTATAAATAGGAGTGCCGTAACCTTTTATCTGCCACTCTGAAGGAACGGAAATGTCATCAAAATGGTCAAGGCAAAAATCATTATTCTGATAGCCCTTGGGAATTGCATCACATGAAGGCATAAAACGGAATTTCCATATACCGTTTAATGATTCAACTTTTTTCTTACCGCTTTTCGGGTCAATAGGAAAACCGGCTGCCGAACGCTTTTCTGTGTTAAAGCTGAAAAAATCAATATCCTGCCATATAGGTAAACTTTTCATACATATCCTCCATTTATTTGTTACAAATATATACACTTTGATTATATCAAAAAAACAATGAAAAAAGCAATACAAAACAATAATTTATCTTTAATAAATTTTATTGAAGTGAATAATTACAATCAAAACCGTTCTTAAGCTCATTAATAAGCTCAATGCTCGGTTCGGGCAGATGAGCAAAAGGAAATTCAATACCGATTTTATCATATTTCATCTGACATAATTTTTTAAAAGGCAAAAGCTCAATTATATCAACACAGCAATGCTCTTTCACAATTTTATTAAGCTTTTTAATATTTTCGGCATTGTCATTTATTGTCGGAATAATTACCTGTCGCAATGTTACCGGGATATGCATTTTATCAAGAAAAGCAAGTGTTTCCATAGGTTTTTTTATACTGCAGCCAACATTTTCAATGTAAAGCTCTTCAGAAGTGTATTTTATGTCAAGCAGTACCCTATCAGTCAGCATATATAAAGCTTTTACTTCTTCATTTAGTATGCTTCCCGATGTATCCAGACAGGTATTTATACATCTCTCGTGACAAAGAGCAAAGACTTCACGGACAAAGTCTGCCTGCAAAAGAGGTTCACCCCCTGAAAAGGTAATTCCTCCCTCCTTGCCGAAATATTCACGATAACGCTCCGCTTTCTCAACGATTTGTTGTGCAGTATAAGTCTTACCATCTGTCATGCTCCACGTATCCGGATTGTGACAGCATTTACATCTGAGATTACAGCCCTGCATAAAGACAACGAAACGGACTCCCGGTCCGTCAAGTGTACCGAGAGTCTGAATTGAATGTATACGTCCAATCACAGATGTATTCATATGCTTTCGTGGAATGTACGGCTGATAACTTCACGCTGCTGTTCTCGAGAAAGTTTGTTAAAGTTTACAGCATAACCGGAAACACGGATGGTCAGATTGGGATATGCATCCGGATCTTCATAAGCCTTCATAAGTGTTTCCCTGTTCATAACATTTACATTTATATGATGTGCGTTCTTTGCAAAATAGCCGTCAAGAATTGAAACAAGATTATTAACACGCTCTTCATCATTTCTTCCGAGAGTATCGGGAGTGATTGAAAACGTATTGGAAATACCGTCACGGCAATCATCATAGCTGATTTTTGCCACAGAGTTAAGTGATGCCAATGCACCGTTTTCCTCTCTGTTATGCATTGGATTGGCACCCGGTGCAAAAGGTGCTGCTGCTTTTCTTCCGTCGGGAGTTGCACCTGTATTTTTGCCGTACATAACATTTGAAGTAATAGTCAAAACTGAAAGTGTGTGAATTGCGTTACGATATGTGGGAGTTTTACGAAGTTGAGTTATCATACGATGAGTCATATCCTTAGCAATAAGGTCAACACGGTCGTCATCGTTGCCGAATTTAGGGAAATCACCTGTTGTATTAAATCCTGTTATATAACCAATCTCATTTTTAACAGGTCTGACATCGGCATATTTTATTGCACTCAGAGAATCTGCAACAACAGATAGTCCTGCTATACCAAAAGCCATAAAACGCTCCACTTCAGAATCGTGAAGTGCCATCTGAGATTTTTCATAAGCGTATTTATCGTGCATATAATGAATGATGTTCATTGTATTAACATAAAGCTTGCAAAGCCAACTGATATAAATATCATATCTTTCCATAACTGAATCGAAGTCCAGTTTGTCTGCTTCCAACACCGGCATTTGAGGTCCGATGTGTATACCGCTGGTTGTGTCGTAACCACCATTGATTGCAATAAGCAGAAGCTTTGCAAGATTGCAGCGTGCACCAAAGAACTGCATCTGCTTGCCGACCTTCATGGCTGAGACACAACAGGCAATCGCATAATCATCACCGTATATCGGTCTCATAATATCGTCATTTTCATACTGAATTGAATCTGTTTCAACGGAAACCTTTGCACAGAATTTTTTAAAGTTTTCGGGAAGATAATTTGACCAAAGCACCGTAAGATTAGGTTCGGGAGAAGATCCCAAAGTGTAAAGAGTGTTAAGAATACGATAACTGCTCTTTGTAACAAGAGTTCTGCCATCTTCACATATGCCGCCCACAGCTTCAGTTATCCACATAGGATCGCCGCCGAAAAGCTCGTTATATTCAGGTGTACGAAGATGTCTTGCTATTCTCAATTTTATGACAAAATCGTCAATAAGCTCCTGAGCACCTTCTTCTGTAAGAGTGCCGTTTGCAAGGTCACGTTCAATATAAATATCAAAGAAAGTACTGACTCTTCCCAGTGACATTGCAGCACCGTTCTGCTCCTTTATAGCGGCAAGATATGCAAAATATGTCCACTGAATCGCTTCACGTGCATTTTCCGCAGGCTGGCTGATATCAAAACCATACATAGCAGCCATATCCTTCATATAGCCTAAAAAAACTATCTGACGAGCAAGCTCTTCATCAAGTCTTATTTGTTCAGTATCAAATGTGCCGTTGGAGAGCTTCTGTTTATCTTTTTTCTTTTCTTCAAGAAGGCGGTCAATACCATAAAGAGCAACTCTGCGGTAATCACCGATTATTCTGCCTCTGCCGTATGCATCGGGAAGCCCGGTTATAACATGGCACTTACGAGCCTGACGCATTTCATCCGTATATGCACGGAAAACACCGTCATTATGAGTTGTACGGTAACGAAATTCCTCTTCAATTTTTTCACTGAGCTTATAACCGTATGCTTCACATGCCTGACGTGCCATTCTTATACCGCCAAAGGGATTAACCCCCCTTTTCAAAGGACGGTTAGTCTGCATACCAACGATAATTTCATTGTCTTTATCAATATATCCGGGAGAATAGCTTGTCAGAGAAGACACTGTAGCAGTATCAATTTCAAGCACACCGCCGAATCTGCGTTCAAGGACAAAAAGCTCATTGACCTGATTCATAAGGTTTTTTGTTCTATCTGTAGCACAGGCAAGAAAGCTGTCATCACCTGAATAGGGATTGAAATTTGTCTGAATAAAATCACGAACATTAATTTCAGCTTTCCATGTCTGTCCTTTAAATCCGTTCCAATTTTTGTGTTCCATATGTGTATTCTCCTTTGCAACAAAAAAAGGGCAAGTCAGCTTGACTTAAACTGACTTGCCCAGACGGTCGGCATATATCTTTTACATTCCCATGCAGTATTCTGCTTTATCCGTCAGTCATGTAAAAGTCAAATAGTAATATTATTATATATCATTGGAGTGATTTTGTCAATTAATAAAGATAGACAAATCAACGGCTATATAAAAGTATAATTTGTAAATATTAAATCAAGTGTCAATATTGTCGAACTGACTGTTATAAAGCTCATAATAAAAGCCTTTTTCATTAAGCAGCCGTTCATGGTTGCCCTGCTCTATAACCTTACCGTCACGCATGACAAGAATCACATCCGCATCCCTTATGGTTGAAAGTCTGTGTGCAACAATAAAAGTTGTTCTGCCTTGCATAAGCTTCATAAAAGCTTTCTGAATGCGAATTTCAGTTCTTGTATCAATAGATGATGTAGCCTCATCAAGAATCAGCATAGGCGGCTGACAAAGCATCAATCTTGATATGCACAAAAGCTGTTTCTGCCCCTGTGAAAGACCTCCTCCATCTTCGCCGACATAGGTATCATATCCGTTGGGAAGCCTTTTAATAAAAGAGTGAGCATGAGCTGCTTTTGCTGCAGCAACTATCTCTTCATCAGAAGCATCCCTCTTGCCCATTGCAATATTTTCCTTGATCGTGCCCTGACGGATCCATGTTTCCTGCAAAACCATGCCAAAACCGTGGCGAAGACTATTCCTTGTAATATCTCTGATATCATTATCATCAACCTTGACACTGCCTGAATCAACATCATAAAAACGCATCAACAGATTGATGATTGTTGTTTTTCCGCATCCCGTAGGTCCGACGATAGCAACTCTTTGACCGGGCTTTACGTCAAGATTCAGATTTTCAATAAGCTTCTTTTGCTTATCGTATGAAAAATACACATTATCCAGCGTTACATTACCTTCAACATTAGTGAGAACCGTTGCATTTTCTTTGTCGGGTGTTCTTGGATTTTCATCAATAAGCTCAAAAATTCTTGCAGCACAGGCAAAAGCATTCTGAAGCTCTGTAATGACACCGGAAATTTCATTAAAAGGCTTTGTGTACTGATTTGCATAGCTGAGAAGACAGCTCAAGCTTCCCACTGTAAAAAGTGCTCCTGTATCAAAGCCCATGCCTATAACAGCAAAAGCACCCGTAAGAGCTACAAATGCGTAAACAACACTGTTAACAAAACGTGTGGAAGGATTTACAAGTGATGAAAAAAATGTGGCTTGCAATGAGCTTTTTTCAAGACGGGAATTAATCCGGGAAAATTTTTCAATATTTTCGTCTTCCCTGCCGAAAGCTTTTACAACCTTCTGATTTTCAATCATTTCATTAATAAATGCTGTCTGTTCACCTCTGATTTCCGATTGCCGTCTGAAATATCCGTAGGTCTTTTTTGAAATAAACCTTGCAACAAACAGTGAAAGAGGTGTCAATACTACGACGACAAGAGCTATCTTCCAATTTATGGACAACATAAACGCAAGAGTTCCCAAAATAGTTACAACTCCGGTAAAAAGCTGTGTAAATCCCATAAGCAAGCCGTCTGCAAACTGATCCGCATCGGCAATTAAACGGCTGACCGTATCACCGTGAGGATGCGAGTCAATATATTCAAGAGGAAGTATGCCTATTTTCTTAAAAGCTTCTTCTCTGACATTCCTAACAATATGAAAGGTTATCTTATTATTGACTGTGTTCATCAACCACTGAACTGCGGCAACAAAAACGGCAATAACAGCAATTTCCAAAAGAAGCACACCGATTGCTTGAAAATCAACATTTCCCGGTTCAACTATCAGATCAATCGCTTCACCGATAAGGATGGGAGCATAAAGTGTACCTGCAACGCTGACTGCAGCAAGTATAACCGATAGAAGAAGTAATAATTTATATCTTTTTATATGACGAAAAATCTGTTTAAATGTCCCCGAGGGTACTTTTTGTAGCTTTGCCATTTTATGCACCCTCCTTCTTAAACTGTGATTCATAAATTTCACGATAAACCGTACAATTTTCCAAAAGCTCAGTATGTGTTCCGATTCCGACCATTTCACCGTCATCAAGAACAATTATTTTATCCGCATTTTGCACCGAAGAAGCACGCTGAGAAACGATAAAAACAGTGGAATCATCACATTCTGAACCTATCGCCTTTCTCAATGCAGCATCGGTTGCGAAGTCAAGTGCAGAAGCACTATCGTCAAGTATAAGTATTTCAGGCTTCTTCACTAACGCTCTTGCAACGGTAAGACGCTGTCTCTGACCGCCGGACAGATTTTTACCGCCTTGTTCAACAACTGCATCAAGACCGCCTTTTGATTTTATTACATCTGCCGCACAGGCTGTTTCAACCGCTTGCATTATTGCGGTATCATCAGCATTCTCATTACCCCAAAGAAGATTATCTCTTATAGTACCGCCGAAAAGCACTGCCTTTTGAGGGACGATTCCCATTTTATTACGAAGTTCATCCGCAGCGTAATCTTTAACATCGATTCCGTCAACAGATACGCTTCCCTTACTTGCATGATAAAACCCCGGTATCATATTCACAAGCGAAGTTTTACCCGAACCTGTACCGCCGATAATACCGACTGTTTCTCCATGCTTAACCTTGAAATCAATTCCGGAAAGTGAATCCTCAGAGGCATTTTTATACTTTAACGAAACATTTTTAAATTCAACTGCATATTCATTTGACTTCGTACCTTTTGTTTTTTCAGGCATATCTGCCGAAGGCTCAATTTCAAGAACAGCTTGAATTCGGTTTCCGCAGGCTACAGCTTTCGTGATACTGATAATAAGATTTGCCAACTTTACAAGCTCAACAAGAATCTGGGTCATATAGTTGTAAAGAGCTACCACTGCTCCCTGCGTAAGAACTCCGGCCTCAACCTTGATTGCACCTGTGTGAATCAGCCACACGATAGCAAAATTTACAATGATATATGTCAACGGGTTCATTAATGCAGATATTCTGCCGGTAAACTCCTGCATTTTTGTTAGAGCATTGTTTCTTCGTGAAAATTCCTGTTTTTCTTCATTCTCAAGACAAAATGCTCTTATAACTCTTGCACCTGTAAGGTTTTCTTTTGTTATTGAAAGCACACCGTCAAGCCTTGACTGTACTTTTTTATAGAGAGGGATGCATGAAAGCATTATTCCAAAAACAACAACAGATAACACCGCAATTCCCGCAGCAAAAATACCTCCGGAGGATGCATCAATTGAAAAAGCCATTATCATTGCACCGAAAACAACGAACGGAGAGCGCATAAGAAGCCGCAATGTAAGATTTATACCATTTTGAACCTGATTTGCGTCACTAGTCATTCGGGTTATAAGTGATGATGTTCCCAGTGTATCGAGTTCAGTATAAGTAAGCGTTTGAATGTGCTCAAAAAGTGACTGTTTTATCCTTGCAGTAAAGCCAACTGCCGCCTTTGCGGCAAAATACTGTGCAATTACCGAAAATCCCAATCCTGCCAATCCAAGTGCAATAAGCAAACAGCACATTTTTATTACATAATTCACATTGCCTTCACCGGACAAGCCCACATCGATAATCTGTGCAATTACAAGGGGAACGATCAGATCAAGCAGTGCCTCAAGCATTTTTAAAAGAGGACTCAGTATACTTTCCTTCACATAGGGTTTCATATAAACAAGAAGCTTTTTCATTTTAATAAATACCTCAATAATATATTACTTGATTAATATACCATAATTTTGAATCAGAATCAACAAATAAAACAAGAAAACAGCTTTCGCCCTACTGCGGCGACCGTTTTCGGTTTGTCCATCGCCGTGCCCGCAAAAAGGGACCCGATAAAACGTTAGTTTTGTTTGGAGATGAGAAGCAACGCAGTGAAAGAGCTTTTTTGTGCTTGCACAAAAACGATTGATACGAAGTTTGCGACGACGACGGCGGGACATATAATCTTTTTACTTTATGGAAACGCAGTTTCCTATAAAGTAAAAAGAAACCCGAATCTCACAAGAAATGTAAAATTCGGATTCTCTTGATTTAATTAATACAATAACATTTCCGGCATTTGGGAAATACTTATTATTTACCGAAAAGACAATCAAAGAAGTTTACGTCATAACCGTCATCTTTAAGGTCTGAGTAAACACCGATATTGTTAAAGAGTGCATATACAGCACCGACTTTTCTTACAAAGCCGTTCCAGATGGACTGGAAGAAGCCTGTTTCCTTATGACCTCCATCATTTGTCGTCTTTGTAATTGAAAAGCTGTTGAAGGGTTCATTGCTGCCAAGCTCATAAGAATTTACAGTTATTGAATTCTCGGTAAAATCGAGAATGTTATATGTTGCCTCATCTGTAAGGTAATCATAACCAACCCAATCATTAAGACCGATTTCATCATCACTTCTGGGTCTTGTTATTGAACATGATACCATATATACAGTACCGGCAGGATCAACCATTTCAGATTCCAAATCAGAAACATTCTTGTTATTATAAAGAACATTTGTAACTGTGTAATAATGGCTATGACCGAGAAGAACAAGGTCAATACCGTATTCATCGGCAATCGGTCCCCAAATCATTCTCAAAAGAGCATTTTCACTCTCTCTGTGAGGGATTCTGCCGCTGTAGAGGTCATGATGGCACATCATAACCTTCCATTTTACATCAGGATTTGCTTCAAGAGCAGCTTCAATGAAACCTGCATGAGCTTCACCGTTACCGCTGTTTGAGTCCATAACAAGAAAAAGAACATCACCCTTTACGAACCAATAATCTTCGCCTATATAGGATGTTATCATTGCTTCGGTGTCCTCATTGGGAAGATTTGTAAATGTTTTATAAGCAACACCCTTGCGGTCATGGTTACCGATAGTTGTTGCAAGAGAAAGAGAGCTGAGATAAGGGTTAGCACAATACGCTTTATACTCAACCTCAAGACCTTCTGTTGCCTGGTCACCTGTTGAAAGAACAAGAGATACATCAGGATTATTGCTCAATGCAGCCTCAATCGTATTGCTGAATTTATATGCTGTATCATAAAGAACGTTCTCATTCTCGTCATCATTAGCCGTAACATGAACATCTGTAACATACATTGCGGAGAAATCCGTACCGCTGTCAGTTGTGAAGCTGTAAACAGATGAAGTATAATCACCGCTTACACACTGATAATAATATGTTGTACCTTCTGCAAGACCTGTTACTGTAACTTTGTTTGAATAGTCACCGTCAGGAGCTGCAACGCAAACACCCTTAAATGTTTTTGCAGAAGTCATAAGCTCATCCTCAGAAAGCTTCACATAAGGCTCGCTTTCGGCATCAGAATACCATGAGAGATTACGCTCTGTCTCATCACTGCCTACGAAAATAACAATACCTGCAGCAGCATCGTCACTTTCCCATACTGAGTCCCATTCGCTCTCACTCATTGCAAAAGACGGAAGTGCCATCGTTGCAAGCATAAGAACGGCAAGAAATACAGAAAGAACTTTTTTTGAAATTGATCTCATAAAATTTCATTCCTCTCTTATATTATGCTCTAAATTATACCACTTTTCAAAATCTTTGTCAATGAAAAACATCTGTTTATAAATTAATTTCGCACAATTTATTTAATATTTTATTTGACAATTATGTATAAATTGTGCTATACTATTTTTTGACAAAAATACTAAAAAAGGGGTTTTTTTAATGGCAAAAACTTCATCATCAATCCGTCCTTTCGGCATAAAGGACAAATTGGGTTATGCTCTGGGAGATATGGGCTGCGGCTTCTCCTTCCAGCTTATCTCCACTTATATGCAGCTTTTTTACTGCCAGCTCATCGGTATTAAAGCTGAGCATTATGCCGCAATAATTTTTATTTCAAAATTATGGGACGCAATAAATGATGTTCTCATCGGCAATCTTGTTGACACAAAGCGAATCGGCAAAAAGAGCAAATATATGCCCTGGATACTTATGGGTGCAGTCGGACTTGTGGGACTTACAATTATGATTTTTGCTCCCGTAGGCAACTTCTCCTACGCAGGCAAAGTTACATGGTGTCTCCTTTCCTATTGTCTGTGGTCAGTTGCTTACACAATGGTAAATGTTCCCTACGGATCACTTCTTAACGTAATAACTGACGACCCGAAACAGAGAACATCTCTTTCTACTTTCCGTTCTATAGGTGCCTCACTTCCGGGTGTAATTGTTATGCTTGTTCTGCCTAATGTTGTTTATTCAAGCACAACAACTGAAACAGGTGAAACGGCAGATGTACTCAACGGCAATTATCTGCTGATTGCAGCAGTTATAATGTCAATTCTTGCACTCATTACACTTTGGGGCACAACAAAGCTTGTCACAGAGCGTGTTGAACGTAAAGATACAGGTGCTTCAGCAAACGGTGCAAAAGCATTCTTCTCTGCTTTTAAATCTTTCTTTACAAACCGTCCCATGGTCGGTGCGACTGTTGCAACAATAGCATCCGTTGCCTTCTTCAATTCAACAGCGTCACTTAACAACATGGTCTTCCAATACTTCTTTGAAGATACAAGCAAATTAACCCTTGCCATGATCGGCAGCTATGCACCTATGCTTGTTGCTATGGCACTCATCGGCAAGCTTACAGGCAAATTCGGCAAGAAAAAGGTTGCTTCTGTAGGTATGCTCATCAGCACTATCGCAGGTATTGCATCACTACTCATTCCTCTTGAAGCAACTACCGGAGGAATGGTACTTTATATAGTTATTCTCATGTTTCTTAATACAGGTAACGGTCTTTTCCAGATTTCCGTATGGGCAATCGTTGCAGACTGTATTGAGATCAGCTACAGAAAAACAGGAAAAAGTGAGGAAGGCTCTCTCTACGCACTTTACTCCTTCTTCAGAAAACTCTCTCAGGGTGTAGGTCAGGCTATTTCTTCACTTGGTCTTGCTGCAATCGGATTTGTTGAAGGCACAGGAGCAGTCCAACCCGAAGGATTTGGTGAAAGCATAAAAAATCTATACTTTATTGTTCTTTTCGCAGGCTCACTTATCGCATTCATTGCAATGACATTTGTATACAACATTTCTCATAAACATGAAATTGAATTCAGCCAAAATTCAAACGAAAATGCACCCGAAACAGTAAATGCGTAAAGAAATACAATAATAAAATATTTATGTAATATGGCGGTACAGCATAAGCTGTGCTGCCATTTTTATTTTATCTGTAAATCAAATGCACCGCATGAGCAATTCCGGGAATAGTAAGATTCTGCAATGCAGACGTAGATGAAAGCAATGCTCCAGTCGCAACAAACAAAACATTTTTAAGCTCTCCCTCTCTCATTCGTCTGAAAATATGTGAACATAGTACACTTGCAGAACAGCCACAACCCGAAGCTCCTGCGTGAACATCTTGTTCATCACGATTAAAGAGCATCAGTCCGCAATCATTATGAACATTCTGAATATTCAGATTTTCTCTTGTCTGAAGCAGCTCATACAGTAATTTTGTACCGACAACACCCAAATCGCCAGTCAAAATCAAATCATAGTCATCCGGATTGGTGTTTGTATCTGAAAGATAATCTTTTATCGTTCTTGCCGCAGCCGGTGCCATAGCGGCTCCCATATTATTTGCATCCGTTATTCCCAAATCCTGAACTCTTCCGAAAGATACGCTGTCAATTAGTATTCCGCAGGGCTGATTCTGCTCAATTACGGCACAACCGGCAGCTGTTGCCGTTCTTTGTGCTGTAGGACTACGCTGACCACCGTATTCAAGCGGAAAACGGAACTGTTTTTCAGCAGAGCAAAAATGTGAGGATGTGGAAGCAGTTGCAATTCTTGCTGCACCTGAATCTACAAAAACCGAAGCTGTTGCAAGAGACAGTGCCATTGTCGAACAGGCACCGTAAACACCCAAAAACGGAATGTTCATGTCTTTGATGCCAAATGTTGAGCCTGTACACTGATTCAGCAAATCTCCGGCAAAAAGAATATCAATGTCATCGGGTGTTTTTCCCGATTTTTTTATTGCAATTTCAACCGCTTTTTTATGGAGTTCACTCTCCGCCGTTTCCCAAGTTTCCTGTCCTATACCGTCATCAGGATAAAGATAATCAAATTCCGAAGCAAGAGGTCCTTCTCCTTCAGCTTTTGCACCTACTGCTGCTGAGCCTATAACTCCCGTATTTCCGGATAATTTTATTGTGTACCTACCGAGTCTTTCCATTGTTATCACCAAAAAACACATTTTTTTGTATTTATTTTTTGATATTTAAAAGATAATATACACTTGTAAAATATTTGTAATTGTGTTAAAATTATGTTGAAAAATATTAGGGGGTTTCTGCGATGAATTTCAAAGACATCATAAAAGGTGCAAAACAGCAAGTTTCAGACTGCACAAAGTATTCAATTGATTCAATTACACATATTTGCAAAGAGTTTGGTCCTCGTCCCTGCGGCGATGAAAGTGAAAAAAAAGCCCAGGAATACATGATGGAAAGCCTTAAACAATACGCAGACTCAGTAAGCCGTGAAACATATGAGGTTCATCCTGATGCTTTCATGTCATTTGTTCCGGTTGCAGGCACCTGTCTTCTCGGTTCAACCGTATGCAATATTTTAGGTGCATTTAAAAATAAGAAGATTTCCACCGTATCATATGCTCTTATCGGAGCAGCTCTTTCCGGAATTGTCGGTGAATTTGTGCTTTATAAAGAAATGCTTGACCCTCTCTTTAAGAAAAAAGAATCAGGCAATGTTATTGCTGTCAGAAAGGCAAAAGGCGAAACAAAACGTAGGATCATTGTTGCAGGTCATACCGATTCTGCTCCTGAATGGACATACACTTACCTTCTCGGCTCCCACGGAGTAATGGCCGTTGCTCTTTATGCCGTTGCTGGTCTTCTTTATACAGGAGTATCCACCGGTGCAATACTAAAAACAAGCAATAAGGAGCTTGCAAAAAAGCTCAGTCTCGGTCAACTTGCATTTGTACCGGCATACGGTTTACTCTACAAATTCACAAACAACAAAAAGTATGTTCCCGGAGCAATTGATAATCTTACAGGCTGTTATGTTGCTGCGTCTGTACTTAAATTCCTTGAAGAAAACGACATAAGATTCGAAAATACAGAAGTTGTTGCTGCATTAGTCGGCGGCGAAGAAGCCGGTCTCAGAGGTTCAAAAGCTTTCTTCAAGGCTCATCCGGAATTTGACGGTTCAGACGGTATTGAGACAGTATTTACATCCTTTGATACAATCCGTGATGAAGACTTCATGACGATTTACAATAAAGATATGTCGGGAACAGTTAAAAACAACGATGACGTATGCAATCTCATGAAAAATGCCGCTGCAAAAGTTGGACTTGAAGTGCCTTTCGGTACTGTTCCTCTTGGTGCAACCGATGCTGCTGCCGCTTCTCAGGCAGGTGTTCCTGCCGCAAGCTTTGTTGCAATGGATCCTGCTCCCGCAAGATATTATCACACAAGACTTGACGATGTAGATAACCTTGTTCCCGAGGCTGTTGAAAAAGCAATTGATATAGCAATTCAGACTGTATTCGATTTTGACGAAAACGGACTTAATTAATCATTATTCAGCTTTACCGTCTCGATTTCTGTGCCGTCATTGATATATGCTGTTTGCTCTGCGGCCAAAATCAAGCCGGACAGCGTACAAACAATAAACAAAATCCACACTACGGCAAGGCTGAAGCCTCTTGCAATCTTTTTTTCTTCTTTAGTTTTCATATTTCACCTTTTTCTGCAAATTCATTTATCAAATCGGTCAGGACATCGCCCAAAAGCCTTCCTGAATACGCCGCTTCTTTGAGGGTATTCATGTCTGTCCCCACTTCAATAAGCAGAGAATACGGTGTAATGTCCATATTATATTTTCGGCAACAAAAATATATCGGTTTCATTAAATTTTCGTACTTTTCGTTTGCCGCTTTTTGCAAATGAAAAGCAAATGCAAGATTGGTTTCCCAAGACGAAAAATCTGTTATACTTCCGTCCTGAGCACCTGCAATTATCATCATCTGAGCCGCTTTTTCATTTTCGATTTGAGTAATTTGCTTTACTCGAGTATAACTGTCATAATATATCGCATCACGGTGAATATCAAGGGTAATAACGATTGACGGATTCTCCTTGAGGATTTGTTCAATCCCCTCTCTTGACTTGCTGTAAGCTCCTGTATAAACGGTATCATATATTGTTTTATCATGAATAACACCGATTCCGTTTGATTCAAGCACTCTTGCAATTTCTTCCCCTATACGAACCATATTTACATCCGTATTTTCATTCCGAGACGGATAATCGGAAGAAAATTTACCGTTGTCGGTCATTATGTATGTTTCAGTGGAATGTGTATGATAAATCAACACAACAGGCTTTGAGATATCCTCTATCGGAAGAAAAAAATCCTGTGACAATATATCTTCAATATTAATTTCTTTCGTTTCTGTCACGTTTCTGACATAAACATTTTCAAAAGAATCCGTAGCCTGATAATCTGTAAATGTTTTTTCAACAATTTCTCCATCATAAATATATATATCATCGTCAAATCGCTTGAGCACCTCATTCATACTCTGAATAATATCTGTAGGAGTAACGCTTAAGTCAACTAACGGTTCACTGACATTTTCCCGTTCAGTATTCTGTTGTACATACTCCTTATCATCCTCTTGCGAACAAAAAAATGATGTTATATTATCTTTAATGCGTTCAAACTCATAAACTGCTCCCTCAGGCATTACAAGAACAGCACTTGCATAAGCAATCCTTGATGCAAAAGCGTTATCGGTAGGCAGATTGTATGCCCCTACAGCCATTGCAACGGACAAAAGTACTGTTACACCGAGAGGGAGCTTAAATTGTTTCTTTTTACGGAACATCTTGCGTTTTATTTTTATCACCTCAACATTAATTGTATGAAATGACAAAAATAAAAATTCACATAAGAATCATTAAATCCTCTGCAGATATATCCGTCTGCAATGCGGAATTTAAGGCAAGTGCAATAAATTTGGATGCTCGCTGACAAATAATATCTGCTTCTCTTGATGCTACAATATATTCCTTGAACCTTTCTCCCTTTGAAATATCGGCCTCTGCCTCAATTTCGGAAAGGATATTTTCCGCCAATGTATATGCACTGATGACAGTAGGAACACCAATAGCAATAACGGGGACTCCCAAAGTTTTTTCGCTCATTTCCTTGCGGCTGTTCCCGATTCCAGAACCGGGAGAAATGCCTGTATCTGTTAGCTGAACGGTTGAACCCAGCCTGTTTATATCCATTGCCGCCAATGCATCAACAGCAATCACACAGGAAGGTCTAATATGTGCCACAAGGCTCGCAATTATCTCAGATGACTCCATACCTGTATTGCCCAAAACACCGGGAGAAATCGCCGCAACAGAACGTAGGGAATCAAAACCCAAAGCTAATGCAAGCTCCCTACCGATATGACGTGTAACAAAAATTTTATCAGCACATTCAGGACCGAGTGCATCAGCAGTCATATCCCTGTTTCCAAGTCCTGCAATAAGGACAGTTCCTTTTTTTGGCAATAGCGATTTAATTTCACTAATTAATCCGTCGAGTCTGCCGTCGAGCATTTCACCGTCTGAGGAAAATGAAGGAACATCAATGGTTATATATTTTCCCTTCGGTTTTCCTAAAAGCCGTTCACCGTTTTCATTTGTGATTTTTACGCTTGTAATAGTTGAATTTCCGCAATGTTTAACAGTTTTCTCAATTCCGTCCTTTTCACCTGCACCGCAAATTTCAATTCTTTCAATCGCAAGATCTGTTCTGAAATCCAAAATACATCACCTGTAAAAGTTTTTACCTACATGGGATTTTTATTCAAATTATGATACAAAAACCGTTTTAAAATTATTCTATATTTTTTTTAAAATAACTTGCTTTTTTTTACAAAGCATGATATTATAATAATCTGTATAGACAAAAGGAGGTGCGATGAATGCCCAATATTAAATCTGCAAAAAAGCGTGTAATCGTAAATGCAACAAAAGCTCAGAGAAACAAGTCTGCTAACACAGCTCTTAAAACAGCTCTCAAGAAGGCTAACGTAGCTATTGAGACAAATGCAGCTGACAAGGCTGAAGCAGTTAAGGCTGCTGAGAAGAAAATAGATCAGGCTGTTGCAAAGGGACTTATTCACAAGAATAACGCTGCCCGCAAAAAGTCAGCTCTCGCAGTTAAGCTCAACAAGTCCAACGCTTAATGGATAGTATGCTTTGATTTTATCAACGAAGGGATGGTTCTCCATGAAAAAGTTTTTAAAAGTTTTGGCAATTGTTGCCGCAATCGCCGGCGTTGCAACTGCAGTTTATGTTGCAGTAACAAAATTTATGGAAAAGAAACAGAAGATAGGCAATACTGAAGAGAATTATGTTTCCTGCTCTTGCTTTGACGATGAATTCGCTACAGCAGAAACAGTAGTTGCTTAATTTGATCGGTTGATAAAAACAAGAGCCCAGCTTCGGGCTCTTTTTTGTTTTACCTGTACACGAAAAGTTTGTTAACAAATATAGGGCAGCGGAAACCGCTGCCCTAAAATATTTATTTATTGAAATATTCCATTGTTGAAATTCGAGGTCGTTTCAAGGAATGTTGCATAGTTGCTGTTGACAAGCTTTGTTGTTCCGCAGTAAACATTTTCAAATGTTATTGTATTGAATGTTGTAGCAGACTGAGTTGTATAAACCTTACTTGTAACATTGTTTGAAGCGTAATTAACATTCTTGAATGTAATATTACTCATTGTTATGCCGTAAGAAAGACCTTCAACAGCGTAACAGCTTATTGCTGCCGAATCATTACGGTAAATATTGATATTTTCAAATGTAACATTTGAAATTGTATTTGCACGCTGATTAGACTCTGTAACCATTATACCGATTGCAGCAATCTCATATTTAGCCCATGTTGCATCGTGACAAATTACGGTGCAATCTTTAAATGTAACATCGCTGATAGGAAGATTTGCTTCACCGGAGATACCGAAAGCTCTTGCCTTGCTTGCCCATGCAACACAGTTTGTGATCTCGACATCGGTTGTATAGCAAGAAGCTGCATCTTCACCGCCGAGAGTCTTTACTGCAAACAGGTCGTCACCTGAACGTGCGAAGCAGTTGTCAACAGTAACATTCTGTGAGTTACAGATATCAAATGCGTCAGAATTAAGACGGTAGCCGAAGATATCAACATCCTTAATTGTAACGCCGTTTACTCTGTAGGTCTGGATTGTCCATTCAGCAGAGTTAATAAGCTTGATACCGCTGATCTCAACATTGCTACCCCAAGAAAGAACGATACCCTTTCTTTCTGCCTTGTCAAGAGCTGTAAAGTCGATAGCACCGTAACCCATAATCTTTACGTTATTAACACCTGAACCGCCGATAAGCGGATATCTTGTAAGACCTCCGATGCCTGCAAGACCTGAACCTTCTGTATACGAAGCTGCATCTGCTGCACTGCTTATATTCTGCTTGTTAGTGGCAGTAACATAAGTACCCTGTTTAAGATAAATAACTATATTATCGGTAAGACCGGCTGCATTAAGATCAGTGTAATAAGCACCAAAGTCAGTGTAATAATCAAGATAGCCTTCATAAGCGAGAACTGTATAGCCCTGAGCTTCAAGCTCTGCTATTCTTGCATCGTCATCGACTTCTTCACGGACAAAAAGAGTATATGCATATTCCTGGCTTTCATTATTAAGAAGGAATGTGTAAATTCCGTAACCTGAAAGCTTTGCTGTCATAACACCGTTTGAAACGGAGGCTGTATATTTCTCGTTATCAACAATATATACTGCATTTGTTATGGTAAGATCTGCTGAATCAAGAGAAATTTTAAATTCAACATCATCCATATCATCTGTAATATAAATTTCAGAGAATGAGTGAAGAGCACCCTTACCTGTTTCACCTATATATACGGTTGCAGCATATACGGGGATATCAGCGTCATCAATCTGTGCTGTGTAATAAGGTGAAATAACAAGTCCGTTAACATCTTCATAACCCTGACAAGCACTATACTCGTCGTCATTATTCTCATTTGCTCTTGCAGTAAGAGTTGCTACGCTTATGTTGTTAGCAGCAAGTGTCTTTACAGCTTCAGAAGGATACTCAAGATAAGTATAATCGAGAGTTATCGGTGCCTCTGTTTCTGTTTCTGTTTCTGTTTCTGTTTCTGTTTCCGGTTCTGTTGTTGTCTCGTACTCGTCTCCGGGTGTTGTTGTTTCTTCAATCACAATGTCTGAAGAATCTTCAGGAGAAACTTCCGGAGCTGTGGAATTAAGTCCAAACAAAGAAGAAAATATAACAGAAAATGCTAAAAATATAGTTTGTAAAAACTTAATTAATTGTTCCATAGTTAACAAACCACTCCTATATGTTTTTTTAAATTGTATCACACATATACAAATTTTTCAAGACATTTATAATTATTCCGTCAATTTATTCCATCTTGATTGCAAAAAAGTGCTTTCGATCACACTAAATCAAAAGCACTTTTTTATATTTTAAAAAATACTGAAATTAACGACCAATGCTGAGAAAACAATTGATACCATTGAAAGCAGTTTTATAAGAATATTGATTGCCGGACCGGAAGTATCTTTGAAAGGATCACCGACTGTATCACCTACCACTGCAGCTTTGTGATTATCCGAGCCTTTTCCGCCGTGTACGCCGCTTTCAATATATTTTTTTGCATTATCCCATGCACCGCCTGAGTTAGACATAAACACTGCCATAAGGAATCCTGAAGCTGTCGCACCTGCAAGCATACCCACTACACCTGCACAGCCGAGAATCAAACCAACAACAACCGGAACAGCAATTGCTACAATAGTAGGAAGCACCATTTCCTTGAGACTTGCCTTTGTACAAAGGTCAACACATTTAGCATAATCAGCCTCAGCTTCGCCTTTCATAAGTCCCTTGATTTCCTTAAACTGACGTCGAACTTCCTTAACAACGCTCTGTGCCGCATGACCTACGGAATTCATAGTAAGTGCTGCAAAAACAAAAGGAAGACAAGCACCGATAAACAATCCTATAAGAACTGTAGGATTCATCAGGCTTAAATCAGCAATTTTTTCGGCTCCACCGGGAATAGACTGAACTTTATCAATATAAGAAGCCATAAGAGCAAGAGCAGTCAGAGCAGCAGAACCGATTGCAAAGCCTTTGCCCGTAGCAGCAGTTGTATTGCCCAAGGCATCAAGTGCATCGGTACGTTCTCTTACCTCTTTTTCAAGTCCTGCCATTTCAGCTATACCGCCTGCATTGTCAGCGACAGGGCCGTATGCATCAGTAGCAAGAGTAATGCCTAAAGTTGAGAGCATACCTACAGCCGCAAGAGAAATACCGTAAAGTCCCATGTTAGCCGAAGCTGCACCGCCGCAAACAAAATAAGCAACAAGAACACAAATTGCAACAATAATTATAGGAAGTGCTGTTGACAGCATACCCAGAGACAATCCGCTGATAATAATTGTAGCAGAACCTGTTTCGGAAGATGCTGCAAGCTTACGTGTGGGGTTATATGAATCTGAAGTAAAATATTCAGTTGACTGTCCGATAAGAACACCTGAAATAAGTCCTGCAAGAATTGCAAAATAGAACTTCCAGTTTTCCGCACCTAAAACAAAATAAACAAGAGGGAATGAAATAACTGCAATAAGAATTGCCGAAAAATTTGTACCTCTGCTCAAAGCTTTAAGAAGATTTTTCTGACTTGCACCCTCTTTTGTACGAACGAGGAACGTACCGAAAACCGAACAAACAATACCAACCGCCGCCAGAAGCATCGGCAAAGCCATTGCCTTTATATCTCCGCTAAATGCGGCAACACCCAATGCAGAAGCAGATATAATAGAGCTTACATACGACTCGTAAAGGTCTGCACCCATACCGGCAACGTCACCTACGTTATCGCCAACATTATCTGCAATTACAGCAGGATTACGAGGATCATCCTCGGGAATACCTGCTTCTACTTTACCAACAAGGTCAGCACCGACATCGGCAGCCTTTGTGAAGACTCCTCCGCCTACTCGTGCAAACAGTGCCATTGAAGAAGCACCCATACCGAAAGTAAGCATTGCACTTGTAATTTCTGCAGTTTCAAGTTTAAATACAAACTTCAACAGGAAGAACCAAATTGAAATATCAAGCAGTCCCAAGCCTACCACAGTAAATCCCATAACGGAACCTGCGGAAAAAGCAACTCTCAAACCTTTATTGAGTCCTTCACGACAAGCATTCGCAGTTCGGCTGTTTGAGAGGGTAGCAATTTTCATACCGACAAAGCCCGACAGTGCAGAAAAGAATCCGCCTGTAATAAAAGCAAAAGGCACATACGGTGTAAGGAAATCAAAAATTGCCATAACACCTAAAATAACAAACATTACCGTAAAGAAAATAAGAACGATAATGTACTGTCTTTTTAAGTATGCATTTGCACCTTTTCGGATTGATTCAGAAATTTTTTTCATTTTTTCGGTGCCTTCGGAATACTTAAGCACTTTTTTTGCAGTAAAAAACGCAAACAAAAGAGCAATAAGAGCACCTGCACCTGTGAGAATTACAAGAATTTTATCCATAAATCTCCCTCCTGAAATGATATTTTAAGGAATACTGTTTCCAAAAAATATTCACTATTATATTATAATTGAATATTATATACCTGTATTCAGAAAAATTCAATATTGATTGATAAACTTTTAACAATAAAAAATAAACAAAACATAAAAACTGTACAAATGTCTATTGAAACTTAAAAGATAATTGAGTTAATAAATATGTAAACAATAATTCAACTGCGATAAATTATTGTTTGCCATATTGAAAAAAATATCTTATGATATATCACCCCTGCCCAATCATAGGGGATTAAGGTATTTACAGTAAAAAAAACGGCACATTAAGCCCTAAATATGCTTAATTGTGCCGAATTATGCAATTTTTAATTTAAAGAACTTTTAATACAGCCTGTTTAATCTACACAAGCTGATTATCCTTCGTAATCGTCTTCGTTCTCCCAGTTATGCCATACGTTCTGAACATCATCGTTGTCATCGAACATTTCAAGCATTTTACCCATACTCTTGATATCATCCGGATTATCAAGTCTTGTGTATGTTGAAGGAATATACTCCGCCTCTGCTGAAATTGCAGTATAACCTGCCGCAGTAAGAGCATCACTGACAGCACCCACATCATGGGGATCGGTTCTGACCTGGAAAACTTCCTCTTCGTCAGTAATCAGATCTGTAGCACCGGCTTCAAGAGCAGTTTCAAGAAGAGCATCCTCATCAACGCCGTCTTTTTCTATAACGATATTACCCTGACGCTCAAACATGAACATAACGGAACCAGCTTGTCCCATATTTCCGCCGTACTTATCAAAATAGTGACGAACATCGCCTGCCGTTCTGTTTCTGTTATCTGTAAGAGTTTCAACAATAACCGCAATACCGCAGGGACCGTAACCCTCATAAACACACTCTTCGTAGCTTGTTGCATCACCTTCGCCGGAAGCTTTCTTTATAATTCTTTCAATGTTATCATTGGGAACGTTTGCAGCCTTTGCCTTTGCGATAATATCCTTAAGTTTGGTATTTGCAGCAGGATCGGGACCGCCTTCACGAACAGCAACAGCAATCTCTCTGCCGATTTTTGTAAAAACTTTAGCTCTTTGATTATCAGTTTTTTCCTTTTTTCTCTTTATTGTACTCCATTTGGAGTGTCCTGACATAAAAATCACCTTACATAAAAAAATTCTCATACATTTTATCACTAAATTGCATTTTCGTCAACACCGTTTTAAATATTTACCTGTTTTTCGGACAAAATATTTTACAAATATTCCTTAAGGACGGTTTTAAGCTGTGAACAGCATCATAAAGAAACTGAAAAGTGATAAAAAAATACTGTCAAAAGCATATAAAAATCATATTAAAGACCCGACTTCGGGATTTGAATGGCTAACTGATAATTTTTATATAATCGAAAAAATATATGATTCAGCGTTGAAAGAAGCTTTAAAATTAAAAATTGACACCGACACAACAGCATTAACAAACCTTTGTGACAAAATATGCGAAAACGGAGTACTTCCCTGCGACGAAAAAATTATTGCGTTGCTTCTGAAAGAAAATCTGACAATAAAAGAACTGGAAAATATTGCCTTGTTTATAAAAGCTACCCTCTTATCCATAGCCGCCGATACCGTTGACAAGGATGAAGATGTGTTCTCGTCCTGCGTACAATCGCTTATAAGAATTGCAGAAACTGATTTCGGAAAAATTCTTTACGAAACAAGTGTAACAGAAAAGCTTCTCTGTCAGGATCCTGCCGGTATTTACAGAAACATGGATGAACAGACAAAAAGTATGTACAGAGAATCAGTTTACAAAACAGCGATAAAAACAAAGAGAAGCGAAGCGGAAATTTGCGTTGAAATTCTTGAAAAAGCAAAAGCGGTCAACCGCCATATCGGCTTTTATCTTGATTTCCCCAAACCAGACACAAAAATGGGGATTTTGGCTCTCACGCTCGAAGCAGTACTGCCATTAGCAGCAGGAATTATTCTTTCCGCAATTTTAAAAGCATGGTACCTTCTGCCTGTGTTATATTTGCCTCTTTGGGAAGGGCTAAAATTTATAACAGATTTTATTAATTCGAAAGCAGCAAAACCGAAACAACTGATGTCAATGGACTTTTCCCACAGCATACCTCTTAGTGAAAAAACAGTAATTGCTGTTTCTATTCTTCTTCCCGATGCTGCCTCATCAAAGAACATGACTGAACACTTGCGGCATCTCTACCTATCAAACTGCAAGGATAATGTATATATATGTGTTCTTGCAGACCTGCGTCAATCAAAAACGCCTACAACTCCTACTGACAAAGATGATATTAATGCAATGAAAAGAGTAATTGATTCTCTGAATGAAAAATATAACGGAAAGTTTATCCTTGCAATCAGAGACAGACGTTTCTCGATTACGGAAAATGCATATATCGCTCACGAAAGAAAAAGAGGTGCTGTAACATCTCTTGTAAAGCTGATAAAAGAAGATAATCACGACTTTTCAGTGCTTCACGGAGATACAAAACAGTTAACAAACGCAAAATATATCATGGCTCTTGATTCAGACACCGAAATGCCTGCAGGAAGCCTTAATGCACTCATAGGAATCGGAGCACATCCATTGAACAGTCCTGTAATATCTCCATCAAAGAACCGTGTCACAAGGGGATTCGGTATCATATCCCCACGAATGGAAACTTCGCTGAATGCAGCTTCAAGAACTCACTTTTCTTCTGCTTTTGCAGGCTCAGGCGGTCTTCCTGCTTATACAAATACAGTATGTGAAAGATATCAGGATATGTTCGGCACAAGCATTTTTTCAGGCAAAGGTCTTATCAATGTTGATGCATATTACCGACTACTTCCTGACCGTTTTCCTCAAGAGCAGATTCTCAGCCATGATATTCTGGAAGGAATCATTCTCCGCACAGGATTTGCAGGTGAAATTGCCCTTACCGATTCATTTCCGACAAATGAACACTCATACTTTAAGCGTCTTCATCGCTGGATCAGAGGTGATATTCAGAATATTCAAATAGCACTTGACCGCCGGTATAAGCAAACATTCAACGCTCTTGACAAATGGTGGTTGTCAGACAATATCAGACGTGCCTTAACTCCGACAATGTCAGTCATTGCGATTATTTTATCATTCATAATGCCGTCTTCGGCAGCAACAGCGGCTACGCTTACAGCACTGTTATCACTTTCAGCAGTTCATTTATTCTCAATGATAAGATCTCTGATACACGGAGAAATTGCTATAGTATCAAGACTGTATTTTTCCGACACAGTTCCCTACTCTATGAGCTGTCTGTTTAAAGCACTTATAAATGCGATTACACTTGTCCGTCATGCTCAATGTGCAGTTGATGCGATTCTCCGTTCACTTCACAGAATGCTTATCAGCAGAAAGCATATGCTGGAATGGACAACAGCCGCCGATGCAGAAAAAGAAAAATCATTTTTCTCGCTGATAAAAAAATCAATTATATCCTTTACGCTGGGCTTATTACTTCTCATTTTCGGAAACACAGCAATGAAAATTGCAGGATTACTGTTTATTTTTGATTTACCGTTTGCCGTTTTTTCCGGAAAGCAAAAAAAAGTTCACAAGCCTCATCTTAACGAATCGGAAAAGAAACAGCTTTTATCCTACACATCGTTAATGTGGCGATTTTACGAAGATCTCTGTAACAAAGAACACAATTATCTCATTCCGGATAATATTCAGTTT
Organism: uncultured Eubacteriales bacterium; assembly: GCA_964454355.1. GTDB lineage: Bacteria > Bacillota > Clostridia > Oscillospirales > Acutalibacteraceae > UBA1081. Next base: position 44,436 of record CAYVTA010000002.1, read on the forward strand.
TCACCTGTTTTTGCCGTAGCCGACAGAACATCACCGACAAATATTGGGCTTATGTTATGTGCATTTCTTGCAGCAAGAGATTTTGACTACATCGGAACTCAGGAATTATATTTAATGCTTTCTCGCTCACTGAATACAATTGAAAAATTGGAAAAGTACAAGGGAAATCTTTACAATTGGTACAGCACAAAAACGCTTGATGTTCTGACACCCCGATTCATTTCCACAGTTGACAGCGGAAATTTTCTTTGCTGTCTGACAGCACTCAAACAAGGGCTTGTACAATACACCAATGAATGTCCGGAACTTGAAAGCATAAGAGAACACATAGATTCAATTATAAACGGTTGTGACATGGATTTTCTTTACAGCAAAAAAAGAGATCTTTTTCATATAGGCTATGACACACAAAGTCAAACACTTGCTTCGTCATATTTTGACCTTCTGATGAGTGAAGCGAGAATGACAAGTTATTTTGCCGTGGCAAGTGACAAAGTTCCGTTAAATCATTGGAAGTCACTCGGTCGCACTCTTTCAAAAAGCGGAAGATATACAGGTCCCGTGTCCTGGTCCGGAACGATGTTTGAATATTTTATGCCTGCACTTTTTCTTCCTGATTTTCCCAACACCATAAGCAGAGAAGGCTTGAAGTTTTGCATTTATTGTCAAAAAAAGCAAGTAAAAAACATGAATATTCCATACGGTATTTCTGAAAGCGGATACTATGCTTTTGATGTTAATTTGAATTACAGCTACAAAGCACACGGTACAGACGGTTTAAGTATAAGAAAAAGCAATAAAAATGAAACTGTAATTTCTCCGTATTCTTCATTTTTAACGATTTCTCAGGATCCGCACGGAGCGATGAAGAATCTGAAAGAGCTTAAAGATCTGGGCGTTTTCGGAAAATACGGTTTTTGCGAGGCAGTGGATTTTACAAAAAAAAGATGTCGGAATCGGAATTATTCTGTTGTCAGAAGCTATATGTCACACCACATCGGAATGAGTTTTATTGCGGCGGCAAATGCAGTTTTTGAAAACACTTTCAGAAAAAGATTCATCAGTGACGATTCCATGCTTGCAAAAGAAAGTCTGCTAATGGAAAAAATCCCATCGGATGCAAAAATCGGGAAAAATCCTGCAAACAACTATAACACATACCGACCGGAAAGAACACAGCGAGCAAAAACAAATCTTGAAAATGTTTGTGCAACAAATCCTGTCTGTGCAATGTATTCAAACGGTGAGTGGTCACTTTTTGCCGCAGACACCGGATGCAGTATTTCCTTATTCAGAGAAATGTCGGTTTTTAAATGCAGAAAAGATCCTTTCTGCTATCCGGACGGTATTTTTGCCGCTATAAAATACAACGAGGACAGTATCCTGCCCTTTACCGATGCACCCACATACGGTAAAAATCCAAATATCGCAGTACAAATTTCAGATACGGGAATCGTTTATAAAAATTCAGACAAAAATTTTTCCTGCACGCAAAGCATAACGGTTCATCCGAAACTCCCCTGTCAAATCCAGACATTTCGTATTAAAAACAAAACAAAATCAAAAAAAAGTATCTCCTTAATGATATATGCAGAGCCATTCCTTAAAAAAATCGAAGAACCTGACACACATCCTGCATTTTCAAATATGTTTATTGAAGTATTTTATGATGAAGCTGAGAAAGTTTTAATCTTCACAAGAAAGACAGATTGTAAAGATAATCAGCTTTACATTACAATGGGCTTTTCTGAAAAATCTGAGCTTACGGTTGCAACAGACAGAGAGGGTGTATTATCACCCACGACAGGCATTTTCGGCATTTTTGAAAACAATTTTAATATAAAATCCGAGTCAGTTGACAAGTGTATCGCTTTACAGCTTAATTTCAACGTATCTGCCTTCAGCGTTCATTCTCAGACACTTCTGATTGCTGCAGCATCGAACAAAACCGAAGCTGTCAACTCAATAGTCTCACTGCGTAGATCTGTACTACCCTCAGAAAGCAAATGTGCACCGTCTGTTTTTACACAAAATTCGGTCGAGGAAATTTATGCTAAAAAACTGTGTGAAAGATATCTGTTCGGAAGGTCCCTTTCTTCTGAATCAAAGAAGGCAGCAGCTATCAACGAAGGTTCACGCAAAGATTTATGGGAAACAGGCATTTCAGGAGATTTTCCGATTGTGTTGGTAAGATGCGAAAAAGATTCAACTCAAATTCCCGCATTTATTGCAATGCATTCAGGGCTCAGACAGGCATCAATAAAAACAGAACTTGTGTTTATAACGGATTCTCCTCTGGGATACAATAACAAAATTAAAGATGCAGTTATGGCTGAAACACCAGACAGTGAAATTATAGGCAAACGAGGCGGGATTTTTATTATGAGCACACTCGGAATGTCAAGAAATGCTCTGTCTGCTCTAAGCTGTGCCGCAACTGTTATTTATCCTGAAACAGAAACGCCGAGCGAAAATGAAAAATTTGTTTTATCCCCATTAAAAGCCTCAATACACAATGCTGATAAAAATATGTTTATAAAAAACGGGTATCTTGTCGGCAAAGAGACTTATCTTCCCTGGTGCCATGTTATAAGTAACAGAAATTTCGGAGTTCTTCTCTCAAACACATCATTAGGTTACACATGGGCATTCAACTCCAGAGAAAATAAACTTACGCCCTGGTATAACGATACACGTCGTGTCTTTGGCGGAGAAATGCTTATTATGTCAACAGAAAACGGACGCTTTGATTTAATTAACGGCTCATGTGCGTTTTTCAAAAACGGCACCGGCGAATACTATGCACAAGCGGATGCATTTTCCGTGAGAACCGGTGTAAATGTTCAAGGAGAAAATCTGTGCAAAAAAATCGAGCTGACGGTAACAAACACTCTTGAAACACCGAAAGACATTGAAATCAGCTATTACTGCGAACTTGCATTAGGCGATTTTCCGCAAAAACAATTGTTTATAAAAAAAGAAACAGGTGCCGACAGAATAATTCTTAAAAATATTTACAACAATGTTTTTGATGGTTACACAGTCATATCCGGTGACAGAGAATGTAAATTCTCATTTGACAAAACCGCATTTTTGGCAAACAAAAGCTCCGAAAATGATACGCACAATTGTGTAATAGCCACAAGAAAACTTCATTTGCCCGGAAAATCAAGTACTGATATAAAATTTTATCTTTCTTACGGAAGCAGCATTTTTTCGGCAGTAAAAATGCCCTATATTGCACCGAAAAATACAAATACAAATCGAATAATTATTGAAACGGAAGACAAAAGCCTTAACCATCTTTTCAATGATTTTTTACCGAACCAGATCATTGACGGCAGAATTTTTGCAAGAACGGGATTTTATCAATGCAGTGGTGCATTCGGTTTTCGTGACCAACTTCAAGATGCAATGGCTGTTGCTGTTACTCACCCTGAAATACTAAAACTTCAGATTCTCCGATGCTGTGGTGCACAGTTCCGTGAAGGTGATGTCCTTCATTGGTTTCATCAGCTTTACACAGGCGGAAAACGTATTATGCGTGGTGTCAGGACACTTTATTCGGACGATCTTCTGTGGCTTCCTCTCGCAGTGAGTGAATACTGTACTGTCAGCGGTGACTTTTCACTTCTTGATGTAAATGTTCCGTTTATTGATGCCCCCGTTTTACAAAACGGTGAAATTGAACGGTACGGAGAATTTACAAAATCAAAATATACCGCTTCAGTATACAGTCATTGCATTACAGCCATATCTCATGCCTGCCGATTCGGCTCCCATTCACTGCCTCTTATAAAGGGCGGCGACTGGAACGATTCTTTTAATAAAGTCGGTATTAAAGGTAAGGGCGAAAGTGTATGGCTTGGAATGTTTTTGTCCTATGTGCTAAAAAAATTTGCTTTTATATGCAATTACAAGGGTGATAAGAAAACAAAAGAAACCATGAAAATGCTTGCTGTAAAAATTTTGAATGCGGTTGATGAACACGCATGGGATACAAACAGATATTTGCGTTGCTTTTATGATGACGGAACTCCTATGGGTAAAATAGGGAACAGTGAATGCGAAACAGATCTGTTACCTCAGGCGTGGAGCGTAATTTCAGATATGCCAAACAAAGAACGATGCAAAACAGCGATAAATACTGCCTACGAACAGCTTGTTGACAAAGAAAACGGTATTATAAAGCTGTTTACACCGGCATTCAACGACAAAAGCAAAACTGCGGGTTATGTAAACAGATACCCGGAAGGTGTAAGAGAAAACGGCGGGCAATACACTCACGGTGCGGTGTGGCTTGCGGATGCTTTTTTCAGATTAAACGAGCCGCAAAAGGGATACGAATTACTAAACATTTTGAATCCTGCAAAGAAAAATACCGATATTTACAAAACTGAGCCATATTATCTTGCAGGAGATGTTTATTCAAAAAGCTCAATGACGGGCAGAGGCGGTTGGAGCATTTATTCCGGTTCGGCAGGTTGGTTTTACAGAACTGTCAGTGAGCAGATGTTCGGAATATCAAAATCCGGAAAAAATATAAAAATAAACCCCCGCCTTCCCGAAGAGCTTCGGGAAAGCAGGGTGAAAATTCAATCAGACGGTCATACCCATGAATTTAGGCTTTGACATTCTTTCGATGAGCCATATAATCTTCAAGAATCATAACCGCAGAAACTGCATCAACAACAGCTTTACGTTTTTTACCTCTTGTGTCGGTCATATTCAGTGCAAGATGGGCTGAAACAGTAGTCAGGCGTTCATCATACATCTGAACATCAAGACCTGATTTTTCAGCAAGTTCAGAAGCAAATTCTTTACAGGCTTCGGCTCTAAAGCCCTGTGAACCATCCATGTTTTTTGGCAGTCCAACAACAAAGGCCTCGGCTTTTCTGTCTTTTGCGGCAGAGATGATCTTTTCGATAAGAGAGTCTCTGTCGCTTTCTTTTATCACAGAAACCGGCGAAGCGAGAATCTCATTTTTATCACACACGGCAAGCCCTGTGCGTACATCTCCGTAATCAACAGCCATTATAACCATATTTATTCTCCTGCGGCCGCAGCAGCTACAGTTGTCGATGCATTTGCAGTGGTTGTTGCTGCTGTAGTGGTCGATGCTGCCGCTGTAGTACTATCGACAGGCACAGCACCTTCATCAGGCTCTTCTGCTTTTGCAGAGCAGTTCGTACAGGTTGACGGAATTGAATCCTTTTTGTACCATCCGGTTGCTACGGAAGTACAACTCGAGCCTGCAATAAGACCTGTTGATGTACAGTAGGATTTTTTCACGATTTCATCGCTGTATTCAAAAGACTTTGTGGGAAGGTCTGCATGAATCTCATTCATAACTGTCTGATATAACTTACCGCAGTAGTTAGTTGAGAAATCAAGCTCTTCTGCATGTTCGGAATATCCCATCCAGACGGCACAGACATAATAAGGTGTGCCTCCGATAAACCAACGGTCCTTCTCGTCAGATGTAGTACCTGTTTTTGCAAACATATCAAAACCGGTTACTCTGTATGCACGACCTGTACCGTTTGATGAGGTCGTTACAGTCTGAAGAAGCTTGTTCATAACATCAGCCGTACCAGCTTCCATAACCTGCTCACCTGCATCGTTATGAGTAAGGTATACAGTGGACTCTGTGCTGTTTGTGACAGTGTAATAGCAGTAAGGCTCATAATAAATGCCGCCGTTACCGAATGTTGTGTAAGCTGCACACATTTCAATAGCATAAACACCGTATGACATAGCACCAACCGCCAAAGGTGCATAATCACAGTCAGCAGAGTCAAGAGATGTTATCTTGAATGCATCCTGAAGCCAATTATAGCTCTTTTCCACGCCCATATTCTTTAATATCTGTGCGGGAACTGTATTGTGTGACGGAGCTAACGCCTGCTGAATAGTCTCATAGCTTGTTGATGATCCCGGATCTCCGCCATAGTTGGTAGGCCATCTCTCACCGTTGACTGTAATACCGTAGTTCTGAACGAGAGGGTAAGACCATGTATAAAGATTACTTTCAATTGCAAGTGAATAAACACTCAGCGGTTTTATTGCTGAACCGGGCTGACGCTTTGAATCTGTGGCAATATTAAGGCATCTTGCACCTTCCTTTTCGCCGGCCTGACCTATGATCCCCATAACTCTGCCCGTATAATCCATAATAACCATACTCGACTGAACAAGCTCACCGTGCGAGTTTGTAGATGTGGGGAATCCTTTACGGTTATAATAAGTATCTTCAAGCAATTCCTGAATTTCAAGATCAACAGCGACATGAATCTTCAATCCGCCGTAATATACCATTTTCCACGCTTCATTATATGAATAGGAATATGCACTCATCAAATCCTCAATAACTGATTCGATAACATAGTCCACATAATAGCTTTGAACTTCTGTTTCATCGTCACCTGAAGCGGCATCAGTTGAATTAAGATCAGCACTGTCGCTGTCATCATTTGTGGCAACGTAATCTTCATCTGTTGTGAACACAAGGTCATACTCGATTGCCTCGTCATACTCTTCCTGTGTGATATACTCCTGTTCAAGCATACAATTAAGAGTATATTCCATTCTTTTTCTGTTTGTGTCGTAATTCAGAATGGGGTTATTTGCTCTGGGCTCCTGCGTAATGGCTGCTATACATGCACATTCTGCAAGATTAAGTTCGTCTACATTTTTGCCGAAGTAATATTCTGAAGCAGTCTGAACGCCGTAACATCCTGCATCAAGATAAAGCGTGTTAAGATAAGCTTCAAGAATAGTTTCCTTTGAATAATGCTTTTCAAGATTCAGAGCATTTAAAATCTCTCTGAATTTTCTGATATAAGTAACATCTCTTTCGCCCGTAAGGTTCTTGATAAGCTGCTGAGTAATTGTTGAACCGCCCTGTCCGTCATATGCAGGAACTATCATAACAGCAACCGTTCTTACCCAGTCAACACCCTGATGAGAATAAAATCTGTAATCTTCAAGAGCAACAAATGCATTTTGAAGATACTTTGGAATTTCATCAAGATTGACCCATATACGGTTCTCTTCACCGTGCAGTCTTGCAATCTCAATTTCATTTCCGTCATCATCAAGAGTATAAAGTATCGTAGTCTGACTCTGATTTGCTTTGTACTCATCAAGGTTGATCGCAACCTCTCCGGTTATGAAATCTGACATATATTTGACAAAATAAAGTCCTACAGATGATACAGAAAGCATAACAACAAGAAATAATGAGCAAAGAACGATGCCGACTTTTCTCATTTTTGTGCGATCCTTCTTCGGACGAGGTCTTTTTTCTTTCTTTTTACCGGATTTATTGTCTTCAGCTTTACCTGACGATTTTACGGTCTTATCATTTTTTGTAAGATTCTGTTTTTCAGAATAACTGTTTCTGCCGGTGGGTCCGTTACTGTTTTGGTTATGGAACTCCGGTCCTTTCATTTCATCCATTCAAATCGCTCCCTTTAAGGCGATAATAGCCGATTTAATTATTCGGCTTTTAAATAATCCATTGATACCCAGCCTCTTTCGCCATTGTATTCAATGTATCCCCATGAAGGTGATGAACTGTCATCAACAAACAGCACTTGCACACTTGTGCCGTTAGGGATAGCGACAATGGGACTGTATTCAGTTCCTGCGGTAGGACGCATATTAAGGTCTGCCGCAGAACCTGTTGAAACAACATAAGACCCTGCACCGTTTTTTGTAACAACATCACTCGCAATCTCGTAATCGGTGGATCCTTCTTCAACAATATAAGAATCATTAGGTAGATTAGCAGAAGAATTTACGTTGTCATCCTTACCGGAGCTGATACCAACACAAATTAAAACGATAAGTACTATTACAATAACGATTGCTATACCTACCATCATAAGAAAACGCCTGTCGGCCTTTTTTATGCGTTCAATTGCAGTATTGACAAATCTGTAAACCTCTCTTACAAATTTCTGAAAATTAGTTTGCTTTGCCATAAATATACCTCCCGTACATACTTTCAAACTCTACGATAATAATCGTTCCCAGCGGATAAAACCGGATTGTTGAAACGTATCTGAATATTTCAATATATGATATTTATTATAACAAATGGATTTGTCAATTTCAACACTTATAACAATATTGTAATACTATTTTGTTAACAAAAAATTTATACAGGGTATATAAAATGTAAAAAAAAACGGTGTGAAAGGATCTAATTTAATGAAAAAAAGAGCTTTAAGCAAAATTCCCGCCTCAGCAAAAAGAACGTATAAACTATTATCCGAATCTCTTCTGAAGCAGCTTGAAGAAAAATCCTTTGAAAAGATCTCAACAATTGATATATGTAAAGGTGCAAATGTTCCGAGAGCAACTTTTTACAATCATTTTGATGATAAATATGATCTGCTCAGATACACCTTGCGCAATGTCACAAAAGATATTATACCCTCTGTCTCAGAGAGCACATCAACAAACAATTACATAATAAAGATGATTGAAAATTTCATTCAATTTACAATTGAAAATGAAAAAATCATCAAAAAAATAAACAGTGCGAACTACAACAGTATCCTGTTTGCGGAAATAAAAAACATAATGTATGAAAATCTATACGAAATTATGACATACAAAGAATCGAAGAAAAAAGGTTATTCCGCCAACATGAAAATCGTTGCTCAATTTTATGCAAGCGGAATCGTATATTCTGCAAAGACATGGCTCGATGAAGGAATGACCATTCCAAAGAATGAAATCATCGACAGTGCAAAAGCTATTCTTTTTTCATACAAATAAATTATTCATCGCCGGCTTCATCCTTTTTGGAGTTGGCGTATATTTTTTTGCATTCTTTCATCATCAAAATACTCGTCAAATAAAATCTCAATGCTGTTTGACGCTTCCTTTCTCTCTGCTCCGGCATTCATTCTGAAAGCGGCACCAGCAGAAATCACTGCATCAAAAATAAAAAATCAGCAAATTCACTCTGTCCGAAACCGAACAGAGTGAAATATTTGTATACGCAATATTCAATTAGAGTTCTTAATACCCATCAAAAGAGTTCATCATTATAAAATGCAGATCTGAACCAAACTTCTTTCGCTTCAAAATCGCTTCCGTTAAGATAGGAAAGAATACCTGCATCGGATGAAAATTCAAACCCTAACTTATAGGAATAAAGACACTGTTTTTTATATCCGCCGAGTTTTTTGTTTATCTCATTGGTGCCATACTTGCCGTCACCGAGAAGCGGGCATCCGATTGAAGCAAAATGGGCTCTTATCTGATGCGTTCTGCCGGTATGAAGCCTTACTTCAACAAGGCTTACACCGTTTTTTGTGTCAAGAACATTATATTCGGTTATCATTGTTTTTCCACCCTCGACAGGATGAGAATAAACATGTACTTTGTTCTTTTTTTCGTCCTTTATCATGAAGGACGTCAGAGTGTTGCTTTTTTTCTTCGGACACCCTACCACAATGCACAGGTATCTCTTATCAATCTCACGATTCTTAATTTTTTCATTCAGGATTCTGAGCGACTCTGCATTTTTTGCAGCAATTACTATTCCGCCCGTATTTCTGTCTATCCTGTTTGCAAGAGCCGGAGCAAAGGAGTTTTCTGCTTTCGGATCGTATTCTCCTTTTTCGTAGAGATAACGCTGTACTCTTGTTATAAGAGTGTCAACGTACTCCCCTTCATCAGGATGAGACAAAACTCCCGCTTTCTTATTGAGCAAAAGTATGTTTTCATCCTCATATACGACATCAAGGCTTGCAGGAGCCTTAAGAAAATCATACTTATCCTGTCCTGCTTCAAAAAATTCATCATTTATATACATATCAACAACATCGCCAACATGCAGTTTAGAGGCAATATCGCTTTTCTTTCCGTTTACCTTGATACGCTTGATTCTTATATACTTATACATAAGATTCTTCGGCAGCATAGGAGCAACCTTTGCTATAAATTTATCCAAACGCTTATCTGCGTCATTTTGAGCTATTGTAAAAGATTTCATCCTGCAATTGATTCCTTCTGACCGAGTTCCTCAAGAATCTGCTCTCCTACAGCCCTTTTTGCCGCTTTAAGCTCTTTTCTCGCAACAGAATTCATAACTATATTAACAATAAACAAAGCCATACCGATAAACAAGCCATACGAAAGCTTTACGCTCATCACCTCAGGAATTGCCGCATTAAACATTGAAGATGAAACAACTACGCATACCGATGACACAACAAAAAACACGAGGCTTAATACACAGCAAACAATGTTTCCTTTTGCATGATATCCGAAACCTGAAACAAGAATAACAACGAAGTTAAGAACACCTGCGACAACGCCCAAAAGTACAAACGCAAGGGCTGCATACAGAACGGTAAATGCCATACCGGATCTTTCAAAAAAGATAAAATTAAACATTGAACCGATATCTACATTTCCATTAACTATTGCAAGAATAATGTTAAGCATAGATATGCCTTCACTTCCCGTATCAAAGGGCAATGAGGTCGTAACCGTCACCATGGGAAACAGAAAAAATATCAAAGGGGCAAAAGTAAGTACAAATCTCGCAATCAAAAATTTATTTCCGAAAAGAGAGGTTTTGAATGCACCTACTGTTCTTCTGAAAGATTTAAATGATGCTTCCGCATTCTCAGCATCTCTGTCAAGTCTTGCTTCCCAATCGTAATTGGGAATATTCACTTTGCAGACGGGACATTCCGCCTTAACGTCAATCAAACGCAACCTATAACCGCAATGAGGACATCTTGCCATTTCTATTATCCTTTCTTAATCAAGATTACTTATAAAGAGTAATTTCACTGACAATTGCAAAATGGTCTGAGGGGTAGATATCATTGTATTTGTCTGTTATTACCTTGTATGATACAGCAAAACCATATTCATCCTTAAAGAGGATATGGTCAATAGGCAGCTCACCTTCGGTAGAGCTCTTTGTGTAACCGTGATATGTGCCGATATCCATTGCATCCTCTGCAACGTACATACTGTCAACAAATCCGCCATCAATAAGAGAAGCATACGCAACGGTATTAGCTTTACAGTTGAAGTCTCCCAATATAACCACAGGCATATCCGGAGCATATTCTTCTATTTTCTCAAGAAGAAGCTCTGCTGATTTATTTCTTGCAATAACAGAGAGATGGTCCCAATGAGAATTAAAAACAGCAAAAGTAAATCCTGTGTCCTTGTCCTCAAGAATTGCCCATGTACATATTCTGTTATAGAAAGAAGCCCAGGAAAGAGACGGTTTATCAGGTGTATCGGAAAACCAGAAGGTACCGGAATCTACAAGATTATATTTTTCTGTCTTATAAAAAACGGGGGAATATTCACTGTCCGTTTCACCTTTACCTCTGCCTCTGCCAACATAAGAATAATCCTCAAGTCCCTCAGAAAGTCGCATAAGCCAGTCATAATCAACCTCCTGGAAACCTGCAACATCAGGCATTTGGCTTTCTATTGTCGAAATAACACCTTCACTGCGGTTTTCCGGACTTTTTTCACCGGTACCTTTTATGTACACATTGTAGGACATTGCAACAACGCTGTAAGTATCTGCCGTTTCGGGCACAGCAGTCTGAGTCTGAACCGGAACAGATCCTGTCAGTCCGAATAATGCAAGAAAGAATGCTACGATTTTGTTCAAGAGTTCCATAAAAAATATCTCCTTTGATTTAAGTATAATTTATTGCTACCGCCAGAAGCATAAATGTCACAGCAATAACACCTTCAATAACAAAAAGCTTCCATGACCATTTCAGCCATTTTTTATACGACACACCTACCATGCCGATTGCAATAATCATTATTCCGCTTGTGGGAAAGAGCAAATTTGTAAAACCATCAGCCATACAAAAAACAACAACCATTGACTGTCTTGTTACGCCTAACAGATCACACAGCATACTCATAAGAGGAACAATAAGAAACGCCTTTGCAGTACTGCTGCCGATAAAAAATTCAAGCACAACAATAAATATAAACAGGAGAAGAATCGCAGAGTATGGTGACAGCCCACTCATTACAGAATCAATATAATACAAAAGAGTATGCATTATCTTGCCTTCATCAAGGACATATGTAATCGCAAGAATAAAGATAATGAGAGGAATTATGGGAAGTGCAGTTTTTATTCCCTTACCAAAAGCTTTCCACAAATTTTTACCCTTCAATCCTGCAAGTCTGCCTGCAATCAGACCACCCACGGGAAAAAACACTGCCATACATCCCAAAGAAGCAACACTGCCGATGTCACTGAGCGTGTCATTATCAGTATAAGCACCTGCATAACTCATTATAAATGATGCCGCAATTCCAACTAACACCGCAAGGAGACAAGCAACAAATGCTCTCGTTGCATTTCGAATATTTTGACTTTCCAAAACATACATGGATTCTTCCATTGAATATTTTACTCTGTTTGCATTATCGCTTTCATATGCAATTGATCGTTTAGGATCTTTTTCTATTCTTTTTGCATAAGAAACAAGAAACAGAACAAGAGTCACATATACTGCAATAAAAATCAGCACTCTGAACCACAGTCCTGAAAAAACCTCAAGTCCTGCGAGCTTCTGAACAGTTACAACATTAAACGGATTGAACGTAGCCGCTGTAAAACCGAATGCAACGGCAACAAGGCTCATTCCGATTCCCACAAGAGAATCCCATCCCATTGCAAGAGAAACAGCAACCGCAATAGGCACCAAAGTCAGGCTTTCTTCAAGAATGCCGGCTGTAGAGCTCAGAAGCATACATACTAAAACCATTACCGCAATCAAAAGATACGGTCTGTTTCTGAATTTATTTACAATCACAACCATTATGTACTTAAGTACACCTATTCGGTCAAGTATCAGGAAGGTTCCGCCGATAAGAATGATTATTGCCATAATCATAAAGCCTGTCGAAGCATTATCACTCATAAAAGCAAGTACGGGAGATGCTATCACCTTCCACAGCGGAAGCTTATAATCTTCCAACTGTTCATAGGTTCCGTCAACAATAGAGCCGTTTGTATCGATTTGATACTCACCTGCAGGAACGACCTGCGTCAATATACCTACAAAAACAAGTACACAAAAAAGGACTGCAATAATATTCAATACCGTCTTTTTGTCAATGTTCAACCCTTCTGATTGTTTGAACTGCTTTTCATCCGTCATATTTTCACTCATAATTATTCACCGTTTTTTGAATAAAGATAATTTAATTATATACAATATGAGTTGCAATTACAAGGTTATTCAAAAAAGTTTTTTATTTTTTCATTTAATGGTTGTAATTTCCGTATTCTAATGTTATAATGGTATAAATTATTATGTGTAATTATGTGTCCGTATAAAATCAACTTTTATGAAAGCACGAACAGGAGCGATTCGTAAATGGAAAACAATAAAATTTTCTCTATAGGCAAGGACAGCTTCCTCCTCAATGACGAACCTTTTACCGTTGTTGCCGGAGCTGTTCATTACTTCAGAATTCCCAAAGAATACTGGCGTGACAGACTTCTCAAGCTCAAAGCCTGCGGCTTTAATACCGTTACTACGTATGTGCCTTGGAACTGCCACCAAAAAAATGAAGATTCATTTGACTTCAGTGACAACTATAACCTTGAAGAGTTTATTGACATTGCCGCAGAACTGGGACTTTATGCAATTGTATGTCCCGGTCCATATATAGGCGGCGAATGGGAATTCGGCGGTTTCCCCTGGTGGCTCCTCAAATACGATGACATTGAGCTTCGTTGTATGAATGAACGCTACATAAACCTTGTAGACAAGTACTTTGACGAGCTTATTCCCAGAATAGCTAACCATCAGGTTACCAACGGCGGCAATATAATCATGGTTCAGGTTGAAAACGAATACGGCAGCTACGGCAATGATGAAAAATATATGCAGTATATTGCTGCAGGGCTTGTAAGCAGAGGAATCAACGTTCCGTTGTTCACTGCTGACGGCATTGAAGACCATATGCTCGCAAATGGTGCAGTTGACGGCATACTTAAAACAGTAAAATTCGGGGCTAATCCTTCTGTTAATTTCCCTTACCTTCGTGAGTTCCAGCCCGAAGGTCCCCTCATGTGTTCTGAATTCTGGAACGGTTGGTTTGATCAGTGGGGTTACAGACATTATGAAAGAAAGCCTCAGGATGCGGCACTCAGCCTTCAGAGAATCATGGCAGATGATGCTTCGGTTTCCACATATGTATTCTGCGGCGGAACTAACTTCGGTTGGATGAACGGTGCAAACTTCGATACAGAATACAAGCCCATCGTAAGCAGCTATGACTGCGATGCTCCTCTTACTGAAAGCGGAGACATCACTAAAAAATACGAACTTTTGAAGAAGACAATAGCTAATCATATAAAGCAGGAAGAAGAGACAACTCTCGATCCTCAGGTCCCCAAGGCAAAGTACGGATCAATTCCCTTCACACACTGTGCAGGTCTTTTTGAAAATATTGACAATCTTTCCAGTGCATTTGAACTGCTCAAGCCCGTTCCGATGGAAAAGCTCGGTCAGGGTTACGGTTTTATACTCTACAAAACTCACATAAAAGGTCCCAGCGACTATCAGCCTCTTGTCATTAAAGAAGTTCACGACAGAGCGTACATTTTCGTAAACGATGACCTTTATGCTATTCAGTCAAGAAATGATGCAGAATCAATCGTTTCGTTGAAAGTTCCCAAGGAAGGTCTTGACCTTTCAATCCTTGTTGAAAACATGGGGCGTGTAAGCTACGGCAGTGAAATGAAGGACTACAAGGGTATTACTGATTGTGTAAGATTGGGACAGAATTACATCTACAACTGGACTGCATATCCTCTTGAGCTTAACAATCTCACACAGATTGATTTTAAAGCAGAAACCGATATGATCTTCTTCGATCATCCCACATTTTATAAAGCCCAGTTCATCATTGAGGAGAAACCCGCAGATACCTTTGTAAAGCTTCCCGATTTCACAAAGGGTATGATATTCGTTAACGGCAAACCTCTTTCAAGATATTGGAACAAAGGTCCTCAGATTTCAGCTTACCTTCCTGCACCGTTCCTTAACCAAGGTGTAAATGAGATTGTTATTCTTGAGCTTGAAGGCTTTAAGAAGGGCAAGAAAAATCCTGTTGTTCTTCTTGACAAGAGACCTGAACTTAACGGTTAAAATGTCTTTATCGGAAATAATGTTTTTCGCAGCAGAGCTTATCGGCACTGCTGCATTTTTCATTGCAGGCACTTAAGTTGCGATTCGTCTTAAACTTGATTATTCGGTGCTGTTGTTGTAAGTGTCAACACTGCCATTTCAAACGGTTTTAGCGACAATGCATTTCTGTCTATATGTGTCGGTGTTCTGGCATAAAAATAATCAGTTTTATTCACCGTTACTATATACTTAATCATATCAAGTTAAATATTGCATAAAAATGATTATTTTTAATAAACAGATGTTTTTAACATTCCTATTTTTGGCGGTTTTTACTATTGCGAATTCAGTCGTTTAAGAGTAATATATATCTAAATGTAATATATAATAAATATAACAGAAGGTGTTATTTTGAATACTGCACAGGATATAAGAAATATTGCTATTATCGCTCACGTTGACCATGGTAAGACAACACTTGTTGACCAAATGCTTCATCAAAGCGGTACATTCAGAGTTAATGAACAGGTTGCTGAACGTGTCATGGACTCCAACGACCTTGAAAAAGAAAGAGGAATTACCATTCTTTCAAAAAACACTTCCGTTCATTATAATGGAGTAAAAATCAATATTATAGACACTCCCGGTCATGCTGATTTCGGCGGTGAAGTTGAACGTATAATGACAATGGTTGACGGTGTTCTTCTGCTTGTTGATGCATTTGAAGGTTGTATGCCACAGACACGCTTCGTGCTTTCAAAAGCCCTTGCTCTTAAGAAAAAACCGCTTGTAGTTATCAACAAAATCGATCGTCCCGGTGCAAGACCTGCCGAAGTTGTTGACGAAGTTCTTGACCTTTTCATTGAACTTGGAGCAGATGATGATCAGATTGAATTTCCTGTTGTTTACGCTTCAGCAAGAGAGGGTTATTCTTCACTCAATCCTGAAGACAGACAGGGAGATATGCAACCTCTGCTTCAAGCTATTATTGATAACATTGACTCCCCCGACGGTGATGAAGAGCAGCCCTTGCAGCTTCTTTTTTCCAGTCTTGATTATGATGAATATGTAGGCAGAATCGGCGTAGGTAAGGTTGAACGAGGCAAAGTCAAGATGGGGCAAAATATTGTTATCTGCAAGCAGGATGGTACAACACAGAATGTCAAAGTCTCAAGACTTTATCAGTTTGAAGGGCTCAGACGAGTTGAAGTTGAAAACGCAAAAGCCGGTGATATAGTAGCCGTTTCAGGAATTGAAGGGCTTAACATCGGTGAAACAATCTGCGACCCGACCTGCATCGAACCACTCCCCTTTGTGAAAATTGATGAGCCAACAATTTCAATGAATTTTATCGTAAATGACAGCCCATTTGCAGGACAGGAAGGAAAATTTGTCACATCAAGAAATATTCGTGCAAGACTTTTCAAGGAAGTAGAAACAAACGTAAGCATGAGAGTTGAAGAAACAGAAAACACAGACACTTTCAAAGTTTCAGGCAGAGGCGAGCTTCATCTTTCAATCCTCATAGAGACTATGAGAAGACAGGGCTATGAATTTGCTGTTTCAAGACCAAAGGTTATCCTCAAAAAAGGCAAAAACGGAGAAACTCTTGAACCGATGGAGCTTCTCATTGTTGAAGTTCCCGAGGCTTATGTGGGTGCAGTTATGGAAAAAATCGGTTCAAGAAAAGGCGAACTTGAAGACATGAGCATCCGTGACGGCGGAACTACACATCTTGAATTTAAAATTCCCGCAAGAGGACTTATCGGATACAGAAGTGAATTTCTTACTGACACAAACGGTTACGGTGTCATGAACAATCTTTTTGCCGGC
The DNA here is from genome assembly GCA_964454355.1 of uncultured Eubacteriales bacterium. GTDB lineage: Bacteria > Bacillota > Clostridia > Oscillospirales > Acutalibacteraceae > UBA1081. The sequence continues at coordinate 61,439 of CAYVTA010000002.1, forward strand.
TATGAACCCTTTAAGGGCGAGATTCAGACTCGTGACAGAGGTTCAATCGTAGTTCATGAAACAGGTGAAAGCACAGCCTACGGTCTTTTTAATACACAAGACAGAGGCAGACTGTTCATCGGCCCCGGCGTACCTGTTTATGAAGGAATGATCTGTGGCGAATGCTCAAAGAATGAAGACATCGTATGCAATGTCTGTAAGAAAAAACAGATGACAAATACACGTGCAGCAGGCTCAGATGATGCACTTCGCCTTGTTCCTCATTCAACACTCAGTCTTGAGCAGAGCATGGAATTTTTAAGCGAAGACGAGCTCCTTGAAGTCACCCCGAAAAGTCTTCGTTTGAGAAAAATGATTCTTTCAAAAGAACTCAGACTCAAACAGCAGTACAGAAGAAAATAATAAAGAACAGTTAAATAATGCGTAATCAATTTCAGACTCAAGTCTTTCATTGGTTACGCATTATTTTAATATATATCCCTTTATCTTACAAACTTTCCTGTTGTATAACTGAATCCGATTGAATCAACCGTTGATTCTGTAAGCGTATCATAAACGTAAATGTTTATTCCCTCAACAACCTTAGTTTGATCGCTTTTGTTAACAAAAGTCTTTTTTGAATACAATATTTTTCCGTCTTCTGTTTCATCGTCTGACTTAATCTGCACTGACGTTGTTTTTACATGAGCGGTATGAGATTTACTCAGCCGTATAGACTTAGAATAGTCGGTATTACTAAAATCTTCATAATCGGAAAGCTCTCCGTTTTTAAAGACCCATAATCCACCGGTCTTGTAATCGGTGATACCTAAAGATAAAAAAAACATATATGCAGCATCTTTTGTACTGTTAGACAAAGAATCATAATCATCGCAGGTATGCGTTACGATAATTGTATATCTATCATTATCAAAAACGGACAAATATCCTCCTAATGACTCTATTTTTTTTACATTATGATTTTCAAGTTGATCATAATAAACCTCTGCATCAGCATCCCATGCGGAATAACGCTGGTTTCCTCTTTTGTCCGGAACTGTATATTCCATGGTAATAAGCTCACCGAAAAAGTTTGTAAGCTTTGTGTTTCCAAGATGATTAAGGTGCTGATTGTCAGCAAAATCCGTGCTGTAATCAATGCCTAAAGCTTCTTTGTATTCTCTAAGGAAATTATAAAAAGGTACACCATATTCCTCTGCAATACGCTGAGCTTCGTTGATATATTTTATATTGAAGCTGTCTGCTTTGAAAGGAATTGCAGTTATAAGCAGTGTAATACCTTCACTTTGAGCCAACTCAATAATTTTTCTGTAATAATTCTCTGTTTTTTCTGGCAACTCACTGCATTCCGTCAGTTCGGTATAATCGTTATCAGCAACATTTTCAGTATTAAAAGAACAATAGAAACCCATATGGTTTTCATACATTGCCTTCTTACCCTGATAAAAATAAAAATCGTTCTGTGAAAGGTCTGAATACCTTGAATGATACTGCAACAAACTGAAAAAGTACTGATATCCGGTATTTTCAGTGTCAAAGCTTGCATTTATTGCATCAACCTTAGTCTGAGACCACTTTAGACCGTAAGTGTTTTTTATTGCATAGCTTGATTCACTGTATTCATCAGATACATAAAGCATATAAGTATCAAGAATGATTACTTTTGGAGATTGTGTCTTAAGTGCTTCTTCAAGGTAATAATATGTGTTCCATATAGGCTGTGCCGGACCACACAAATTAAAAGTTGAATAGCCAAACTCTTTCCACATTATTGCCGTATTTATACCCTGATAGGCATGACTGGAACCCAGCACAAGGACATCAACCGTATCGTCTTCAAGCCTGTAAAATGATTCTAACTTGTATGTACTGTCAAGATATTTAAAACTTAGTGCATAATTGGATACAGAAAATAAAAGCACAAAGACAAGCAGAAAAGATGTAATTTTAAAAAATTTTTTAACCATTTTTTTTCACCGTAAGTTAAAATTGGAAATAGATAAATTCCTGAGCATCGAAGTTATATCCGTATGCACCAAAAATTATTACTGCAAAAATCAGAGTCATAATTATAAGACCACGCACCCAGAAATTCTGATTATCTGCAATATTTTCAAAGCGTATATTCCTTTTATATTTGAGAATATCCACAATAAGCATCACTGCAACAGCAATAAGCAAAATATTCATTTCCTGCCTCTCAAGACCGAGTGAATAAATTACACCTGTTGTAAGAGCCCAAGGATTAATCTGAGTAAAAATTCTGGCAATATAATCGGCTGCAATATAAATTGTATCAGCTCTGAAGAATACCCAAGCAAGGCAGGTAAGTGCAAATGTTATCAATATTTTAACGCCTTTATAGGACAATGCCTGCGTTCTGACATTAAACTTTGTCGTAATTTTATCCTTTATCGGTTTTGTGATATCACCGATGACCTGATAAGCACCGTGAAGAGCTCCCCAAACGACAAAAGTCCAGTTAGCACCGTGCCATAAACCGCTGACAAGAAAAACGATCATAGTGTTAAGATATTTTCTGAATTTTCCTTTTCTGTTACCGCCCAAAGGAATGTAAAGGTAATCTCGAAACCAAGTAGATAATGAAATATGCCATCTTCGCCAAAATTCTTTGATAGACATTGCAAAATAAGGAGTGTCAAAGTTATCCATCAGCTTAAAGCCCATAATTTGTGCTGCTCCAACAGCAATGGTAGAATAACTTGCAAAATCACAATATATCTGAATTGCAAACATAACAACAGCCGTAATCAGCTCAAAGGAACCGTAAGCATAATATTGTTCAAATACTGTGTTTACAACAGTTGCCGATCTATCAGCAATGACAACTTTGAGGAAGAATCCCCACATCATTATCATAAAACCTTTGACTATTCGTTCATAATTCCACAGATTTATCTTGTCTGCATTTTTAAGCTGATTAATAAGATTTCCCGAACGCTCAATAGGACCGGCAACTAACTGTGGAAAAAACGATACAAAAAGAGCATATCTGAACAAATTATATTCTGCAGTAATATCTTTTCTGTAGACATCCATAACATAGCCTAATGCTTGGAAGGTATAGAAGGATATTCCTACAGGAAGCAGGAAATTAAATTCAGTTTCAATGACCGATATCCCTATTTGATTCAGAACTACATTTAGATTGTCTATTGCAAAATCCAAATATTTAAACATAAACAAAATCGAAAGGTTGACAGCCATAGCAACAAACAATGTAAACCGTTTCATATACAGCCATATCTTGTCTGTTTCATTATGCATTTGCTGGATTATTAGTGCACATAGGTATGTCACAACTGTAGAAAAAGCAATAAGAATTGCATAGGTTGGATTCCAACTCATATAAAAATAGTAGCTGGCAACAAGCAACCATAAATAACGTAATTTTTTCGGTATTATAAAATATACCAACAACACTATTGGAAAGAAGACTAAAAAATGAATTGAATTGAATTGCATAATATTTTCCTTTTTAATATAATAACTTAATTTATATTTTAATATAAATTAAGTGAAAAATCAATAGAAAAAAAGAAGCAGTGCGAATTTTTCACACTGCTTCTGAAATTATTTAATTTTGTTATCTTACGCTGTCGTAGAGATCATAAATTGCTCCGTAAACATCAGATGCTGCATTTGAACCGATTGATGTAAGACCCCAGCTATCTGCAAGTGAGAAGTCAGAATCAACTCTGAAGTAAACGAAATCGTTGTCAGGCATAATATAACCGAGAGCGTCATTCATAAGATCGAATACGAGAATATCATCATCTTCGTCCGCCATAATGTCATATGCACAATCATAAACGAAATCAGCCATATTTTCGCCGCCTATGATAAGTTCAGCATATGTCTCACCGGGGCAAATGATAACTTTAATGTTTTCACCAAGCTCCATGTATCCGACTTCTGTTGCGGCTGTAACATTACCTTTAGAATCTTTATACATTACATTGTTTGCAAGTGAAAGCTTACCAAACAGCTTGTAAACACCATTTGTAACTTCTACTGTCATAGCCTGAAGCTTGATATTGAGGATAGGAGCAACATCCTCAGCAACAACTGCTTCCCAGCCTTCATACCAGATTGTGCAATTCTCGCTTGCAAGTGCCTCTTCAGTGTAGTCATTGGTGTAAAGCTCACCTTCTGCATATGCTGCTGCGATTTCTTCTTCTGTCATGCCTGTAGCAACAGCGATAAGAATGTTACCGATTTCATGACCGTAACGGATTGTAGCATCAACTCTGTCAAGATCAAGACCGTCACTTGCAGAACCGTTTTCTTCTGTGTATGTACCTACGGAACCTTGCATATAAAGATAATTGTAGCCTGCATTATTAAGAGTCTCTTCTGTGTAATAAATAAAGTCAGATGTTATAAGCTTTGTGCCGTATCCGATACACTCGGGATGGCAACCAAAGTTGGAAATAACAGTGCCCGTTGAACCGTCATCGGGTGTAAACATAAGGCAATACATATCTTCAAGCATAATTTCGGGATCTGTACGGTCACGAACATAATCAGATATGTCTGTCTTAGCATATGTAAGAGTACCTTCAGTCATTGTTGCAACAGCTTGCTTAACACAAGCTACAGTCTGAGCCTGAATGGTTGCAAGAAGGTCCGTGTCAACAGGATCACAAAGATTATCACTGCCAACAATAGCACCAAAAAGATTCTGGAAAACATGACTGAATGTATTTGTGTAAATACCCTGTGTATCAATACCGCTATGAACATGGGTTGCGGAAACATTAATGCTTGTAAAATCAACATCGGGAAGAGCAGCAGCAACAGCAGCTCTGATGTTCTTTACGTCATCATTTGCAAGGCCAAGACAATCAACAACAGCAAATACGGTAACACCTCTGCCGCTACCGTCATCAAGAGCAATAACTCTTACCTTGAGGTCATCAATGCACTCGGAAAGCTGAAGGTTGATATCATAGCCGCCCTTATAATACTTACCGGTACTGAAATCAGCAGGAAGGATTGAAGCGTTTGCATAACCGAGGCTCCACTGAGCTCCTTCTGCAGCTTCGTCGATAAATGTATCTGTGCCGTCATAGAAATTCTCATCTGCATAGTCAGCGTATGCTGAAGGATCTTCAACCTTAACTGTAGCAGGAATAACACCTGAAATAAGGTTCAGAAGTGCATCAACAGCCTTATTGAGACCTGTTGTAATTACCTGAGCAACGGTCGTCATTACAGAGCTCTGTGTTTCAGCAGAAGTTGAAGCAGCAGAAGCACCTATAACAGTTGAAAACATCATTGCAACGCACATTACAACAGCAACAATAGTCTTTGTTCTTTTTTTCATAAATATCACTGCCTTATAAATTTTATTCGGGTAAATTATACCACTACTTTTGTCAAATTGCAATAGTAAATAAAATAATTTAAAGGTTTGTATAAAAATTATAACATTTTAATGCATAAGCTCAACAAAAAAGCTCCCGAAATGTTCGGGAGTTTCTATATTAAATCATCAATCCGCTTATCAGACTGCTGAATTCAGCAGGGTCATCAATCGAGAGTCCGCCGATAAGCCTTGCCTGCATATAAAGCAGTTTTGCGTATTTGCCAAGCGTTTCATCATCAAGGGTTTTGAGCTTCTCCGCAATGGGATGGTTTGCGTTGATTTCCAAAACGGTTTCCGCTTTGATACCGTTTGCATTAGGCATTGTATTGAGCACCTTTTCCATCTCAGTTGAAAGCATTCCTTCGCTTGTTAAACATGCAGGATGGTTTTTGAGAGCGTTTGTAAAACGGACACTGTTTACACCGTCACCGATAGCCTCACTCATTTTGTCAAGAATTTCTTTAGCATCTTCATTTGTCTTTTTAAGCACTTCTTTTTCTTCATCTGTATCAAGATCAAGCTTATCAGCACAAACATTTACAAAATTCTTATCCTCGTAATTCATAAGCATCTGAATTGCAAATTCATCAACATTATCTGTAAAATAAAGAATTTCATATCCCTTATCTTTAACAGCTTCCACCTGAGGAAGCATATCAATTTTTGTTTTTGTTTCGCCGCAAGCATAGTAAATGCTTTCCTGACCGTCCTTCATTCTGTCAACATACTCATTGAGCGTTGAAAGCTTGTCTTCATAGGAAGAAACAAACATAATAAGATCCTGTAAAGTTTCTTTGTTAGCTCCATAGCCTTCATAAAGACCGTATTTAAGCTGAACGCCAAAAGATTTATAAAACTCTTCGTAAGTTTCTCTATCCTTTTTAAGCATTGATGAAAGCTCGGACTTGATTTTTTTCTCAACAGTCTTCGCAATGAGCTTAAGCTGATAATCATGCTGCAGGACTTCACGGGAAATATTAAGTGTAAGGTCAGCACTGTCAACAAGACCTTTTACAAAGCTGAAATAGTCAGGAAGCAGTTCAGCACACTTATCCATAATAAGAACGCCGTTTGAATAAAGCTGAAGTCCTTTTTCAAAGCTCTTTGAATAATAGTCATAGGGTGCTTTTTTAGGAATAAAGAGCAATGAATCATAAGTGGCCTGACCTTCAACCTTTGAGTGAATAACTCTTGCAGGGTTTTCATAATCATAGAACTTATCTTTATAAAATGACTCGTACTCTTCCTGCTGAATCTCGCTCTTATTTTTTCTCCATAATGGAATCATACTGTTAAGAGTTTTAACTTCTGAATATGTTTCAAACTCATTCTCGCTGTCTTCAACAGGTCTTGTGAGCTGAACTTCCATTGTAATGGGATAGCGAATGTAATCGGAATATTTTTTTATAATTGTACTGAGTCTGTATGTTTCAAGATAATCGGAATATTTTTCCTCTTGAGTATCTTCTTTCAGATACATGGTAATTACAGTACCCGCTTCCGCTTTTTCAGCTTTTTCTATTGTATACCCCTCTGCTCCTTCGCTTGTCCAAAGATGAGCTTCATCACTGCCAAAGGCACGGCTGAGGACTGTAACTTTATCACTTACCATAAAAGCGGAATAGAAGCCTACACCGAACTGACCGATAATTTCAACATCGCTCTTTTCGTCCATGTCATTTTTAAAATCCAGTGAACCGCTTTTTGCAATCGTGCCAAGATTGTTTTCAAGTTCTTCTGCGGTCATGCCACAGCCATTATCTGTAACGGTAATTGTTCTGTTCTCTTTATCCGGGGTGATAGTGATTTTAAAATCGCTTTTATCCATACCGACAGAATCATCGGTAAGTGAACGGAAATACAGCTTATCGATAGCATCGCTGGCATTTGAAATAATTTCACGCAGAAAAATCTCTTTGTGAGTGTAAATAGAGTTAATCATCATATCAAGCAATTTTTTAGATTCAGCTTTGAATTGCTTTTTTTTCATTTTATTTCACCTTGCAAAAAATATTAGCACTCTCAAACTACGAGTGCTAATATTTAGTATACTCCGTTTTTTTCGTTTGTCAACAGTTTTTTTGAAAATTTTTTCCTGATGTTTACAAATCATGGAAAGTGCAGAGCTTCTCTAAATTATTTAGACTTTGGTTTTGTAAATATCGACACGACCAAACCGGAAAGCAAGGCCGCCATAACGCCTGCCGAACAAGCGGTAAGAGGTCCGGTCAACGCACCTAAGAGTCCTTGCTCGTCAATTGCTTTCTTTGTGCCTTCAACAAGAGTATGCCCGAAGCCGGTAAGCGGTACAGTTGCTCCCGAGCCTGAAAATTCCTTTATAGGTTCATACAGTCCCAGTGCAGAAAGCACAACACCTGCAACAACAAATCCGACAAGTATTCTGCCGGGGGTAAGTTTTGTATTATCTATCAATATTTGTCCGACTACACAAATAAGCCCGCCTACAACAAATGCTTTAAGAAACATCATAAAATATACACCTCAAAAAAGATTTTGTGCAAAAAGTTACCGGTTATTACAGCGAATAAAAGTTTTTATACAGAAAAAATACACAAATTACTGTAGCCAGATGTTAATTAAGTTGTTGACATTATAATAAAATATTGATATAATTAGTCCGTGGTTTTATTATGAAAAAGTTAGTTTCAATTTTTATATTAATATCTTTGATTTTTTCGCTGTCCTCATGTTCGGTCGGCAGTAAAAGTGTGCTTACCGTTAATGAATCGACAGATGTTGATTCCGAGATATTCACATACTTTCTCAACAATGCTTACTATTCCGATAACTCATACACTGAATCAGAATGTATCGAAAAAGCAACTGCGGAAAGTCTCAAATACGTAGCAGTAAACACTCATTTTGCTCAGACAGTGGGCAATTTAACTCTTGATGAAAAAGCTGATGTTTCACAAGAAGTAAATGCTCTCTGGCGAATTTACGGAGAATACCTTGCTGAAATCGGCGTAAGCAAAGATGCATTTTTTAAAATCAAGCAGTATGAATACTGTAAAAACAGTCTGTGCCTATCACTTTATGATACAGACGGCACAAAGCCCATCAACGAACAATATATTCAACAGTATTTCACCTCAAATTATGTCGGAATAAAATACTTTTATCAAGAGCTTTACACCGTAAAAAGTGCCGAAGAGGTTGCTGCCATGTCTGATTACGACAGGCAGGTATATGAAGCCTCCCGAACTGCCGCAGCTCAAAGATATGAGTATATAAGCTCATTAGCAAACTATGTAAACAGTGGTGTTTACACCATGAATGAAGCTTTTATGTCTGCTACAGGTGAAGTTTCAGCAGATACAAATGTATCTGCAACAGTTATCAACAAATCCGGCTCATCTTTTTCACAGGAGTTTATTGATGCAGTCTGTCTTCAGTCAGTCGGCAGTGCATTTATCATAACAAATGCGGACAGAAGCTATATTTATCTCATTGAAAGAGTGGATCTGCTCGATTCAAAATACAGCTTTTATTCCGAATACCGTGATACCTGTCTTATGGCAGTATCTGAAAGTTATTTTATAAATGAAATTAATTCGTGGGTTCAATCCTACAACGCTGTCAGACATCTGTCTCAGGCTGAAAAATGTCTGTCAAACATCAAAAAAGTAGACCGCAGCAAATATGCAGGGACAGAAAAATATGCTTTCAGCAGTTTTAAGACCGAAAAGTAAGGTGATATATTTTGAAAAAACAAGTTTTAGCATTTGATTTCGGTGCTTCAAGCGGAAGAGCCATTTTAGGTATTTTTGACGGTGAAAAAATTACATTGGAAGAGATTCACCGATTCAGCAATGACCCTGTAAAAGTCGGAAACACGTTTTTCTGGGACATTCTGAGGCTTTTTCATGAAATAAAACAAGGTATCCTTAAAGCCAAGCAAAAAGGCGGTTTTGACAGTATCGGTATTGATACATGGGGTGTTGACTTCGGTCTCATAGACGAGAAGGGATATCTGCTTGAAAACCCCGTTCACTATCGTGATGACAGAAACATCGGAATGATAGAAGAATCCGAAAAATATATGTCAAACGATGAAATGTACTCAAGAACCGGCATACAGTTTATGGAATTCAACACCGTTTTCCAGCTTTTGTCATTAAGAAAGAACAGACCTGAACTTCTTGAAAGAGCAGATAAGCTTCTGTTTATGCCCGACCTTCTTACATATATGCTCACCGGTGAAAAAGTTGCAGAATATTCAATTGCAACAACATCACAGATGGTAAACATTAAAACCAAAACATGGGATAAAGATATTCTTAAAGCTCTTGACATACCGGAAAAAATTCTTTGCGAGATTGTTCCCGCAGGAACAAAAGCAGGTATGCTCAGAGCTGAACTGTGTGAAGAATTAGGCGTTGAAAGTGTTCCCGTAATTTCAGTTTGCGGACACGACACGCAAAGTGCGATCACTGCTATACCCAGCGAAAAGAAAGATTTTGCATTTATCAGCAGCGGAACATGGAGCCTTTTCGGCACAGAGCTTGACAATCCTGTTGTAAATGAAAAAACAAGAGCACTCAATGTTACCAACGAGGGCGGTTACGACTACACTACTGCATTCCTTAAGAATATCTGCGGGCTTTGGCTGATTCAGGAAAGCAGAAGACAATGGATTCGTGAGGGCAAAGAGTATTCCTATGCTCAGCTCGAAGAAGAAGCTCTCAAGGTTGATCCATTTAAGTGTTTTATAGATCCCGATGCACCTGACTTTGTTGCTATGGGAGATATGCCGTCAAGAGTCCGTGAGTTTTGCAGAAAAACAGGACAGTATGTTCCCGAAACAGTAGGCGAAATCATGAGATGTATCTATGAAAGTCTTGCAATGAAGTACAAATACATTCTTGCGGGCATTGAGGACTGTACAAAAAAATCCTTCGACAGAATCCATGTTGCAGGTGGCGGAACAAAAGATACTTTTCTTTGCTCTATGACTGCTTCAGCCTGTAACAGAACTGTGTATGCAGGTCCTATTGAAGCCACTGTTTTAGGCAATATTGCAGTTCAGTTTATGTCTGACGGTGCAATCAAAGACATTGCCGAAGCAAGAAAGATTATTGCAAAAGGTGAAAACCTGAAGATTTATGAACCCGTTGATGCAGAAAAATGGGAAGAAGCATATAAAAAATTTGTTAACATTTTAGTAAATGCTTAATTGACATTTATTACAATAAAAAAATGAAAATTTAAGTGACTTAAATCACTTTATATAAGAAAGGAAGCATTATATATGGCTGAAAAAAGATTTGCAGGCGAATATCCGGTAATCGGCATCCGCCCTGTTATTGACGCAAGAAAAGGTCCTCTTGACGTAAGAGGCTCCCTTGAAGATCAGACAATGGGAATGGCTAAAGCGGCGGCTGAGCTTTTCAGAAACAATCTGAAATACTCCAACGGCGAACCCGTAAAGGTAGTTATTTCCGAGTGCACTATCGGCAGAGCAGGTGAATCTGCAAAGTGTGCTGCTCAGTTCAAAAAGGAAGGCGTAGATATTACTCTTTCCGTTACTCCCTGCTGGTGCTACGGAAGTGAAACAATGGATATGGATCCCAATACAATCAAGGGTGTTTGGGGCTTTAACGGAACAGAGCGTCCCGGTGCAGTTTATCTTGCTGCTGTTCTTGCATCTCATGCACAGAAGGGTCTTCCCGCATTTGGCATCTATGGTCATGAAGTTCAGAACTTGGATGAATCAGCACAGATTCCTGATGATGTAAAAGAAAAGCTGCTACGTTTTGGCAGAGCTGCTGTTGCAGTTGCAACAATGAGAGGCAAGTCATATCTTCAGATCGGCTCTGTTTGCATGGGTATCGGTGGTTCAATTATCGACCCCTCATTCATTGAAAGCTATCTTGGTATGAGAGTCGAGTCTGTTGACGAAGTTGAAGTTATCAGACGAATGACAGAGGGTATCTATGACGAAGAAGAGTATCAGAAGGCTCTTGCATGGACAAAGGCAAACTGCAAGGAAGGCTGGGACAAGAACCCTGATTTTGTAAAAAAGACTCCCGAACAGAAAGAAGAGTCATGGGAATTTGTCGTTAAAATGATGTGCATTATAAAGGACCTCATGAGCGGCAACAAGAAGCTTGAAGAGAAGTTCTCCGAAGAACAGATCGGACATAATGCTATTGCTGCAGGCTTCCAGGGTCAGAGACAGTGGACAGACTTCTATCCTAATTGCGATTTCCCTGAGGCAATGCTTAACACATCATTTGACTGGAACGGTGCAAGAGAGCCTTACATCCTTGCAACAGAAAACGATGTCCTCAACGGTCTTGGTATGCTGTTCCTCAAGCTTCTTACAAACAGAGCTCAGATTTTTGCTGACGTCCGTACATATTGGTCTGGCTCCGCTGTTAAGAGAGCAACAGGCTACGATATAGAAGGAAAAGCAAAGGAAGCTGATGGTTTTATCCACCTTATCAACTCCGGTGCTGCTTGTCTTGATGCTTGCGGCAAAGCTAAAGACGAAAACGGCAACCCCGTTATGAAGGAATGGTGGAACGTAACAGAAGAAGACCAGAAAGCTATTCTTGAAGCAACAGATTGGTGTGCAGCAGATAACGGCTACTTCAGAGGCGGCGGATTCTCTTCTCACTTTGTAACAAAGGCTGAAATGCCCGTAACAATGATCCGTTTGAATCTTGTAAAGGGGCTCGGTCCTGTTGTTCAGATTGCAGAAGGTTGGACTGTTGAGCTTCCCGATGAAGTTACAAATACTCTTTGGATGAGAACTGACCCCACATGGCCCTGCACATGGTTCACTCCCAGATGTGACGGCAAGGAAGGCAGCCCCTTCAAGACAGCTTACGATGTAATGAATAACTGGGGTGCAAATCACGGTGCAATTTCTTACGGTCACGTAGGTGCAGACCTCATTACAATGTGCTCAATGCTTCGCATTCCTGTATGCATGCATAATGTTCCCGAAGATAAGATCTTCCGTCCCGCATCTTGGAACTCATTTGGCATGGATAAGGAAGGCGCTGATTACAGAGCTTGTGCAGCTTACGGTCCTCTTTACAACAAATACTGATATTTTTCAACATTAATATTTCAACCGCTGTTCAATGCAGCGGTTGTTTTTTGCTTTATAGGAAACTGCGTTTCCATAAAACAAAAAAAATTATATGTCCCGCCGATTTCCCCTGCGGGCACGGCGAAGTACTAATCGAAAACGGTTGCCGCAGTACGGCGAAAGCCGTTTTCTTGGATTAAATAAATGCAAAATAGTAACAACATTAGAAAGAGGACCATTGACAAAGCAACAGTCCTCTTATTATTTCTGCTGATTATGAAAGAGAATCCAATAATCCGCTTTCATTCATAAATGCCACCAATCCCGCCATAGTTAAATCATTTACACGACCAGAAATTGAGCACATTCCGGAAGGAATATCATAAGATAATACTTCGAAATAAACTTCGTCATTATTTGAGTTACCTTCTGCATCCTTAGTGCAATACATTTTGATATTATCATCTGCATCAGCATAGAAGCAACATGATGCTCCATCCTCATTAATAAACGCATATACAGTGTATTCTGTACCGTCTACCTCTTCTGTATATGATGTAATATCAACAAAATCTTCTTTTGATCCAAAATCATAAAACGCAAGCATTTCGTCAATATCGAAATCAAAACCATACTCGGCCATATCTTCAGAAGTTATTGCATAATACCATTTAGTAGTAATAAAAACTGGTGCTGATTCATACTTCATGTAGACTGTATCTCCACTTGCATAAATAGACATTGCAACACCGCCAAGATCAACATTAAACTCTATATCGTCACCGTTTCTGGCAACACCAACAGTATCGTCACCATCCGCCATCTCTACATAAAAGTGCTTTTCAAATAAACCGTCTATAGCTGCAGGATAAACAATTTCGGTTGAAGGCTCTTCTGTAGTGGGCTCTTCTGTAGTAGGTTCTTCTGTAGTAGGTTCTTCAGTAGTGGGTTCTTCTGTAGTAGGCTCTTCTGTAGTAGGCTCTTCTGTGGTGGGTTCTTCTGTGGTAGGCTCAATTACGTCAAGAACATCTGTAACAGACTCAACCTCTGTATTCTCCAGTTTTGAAGTGTCAAAGGTATCAAGCTTAGCAGAAACTCTGAGAATCATACGAGCATCAGATGCATTGATTTTTTCATCAAAGTTAACATCTGCTCTGTCAAGAACATCATCAGCAAGCAATTCAAGCTTTGCTGAATGTCTGAGCACTTTACGAGCATCAGATGCAGTAATCTTCTGGTTATTATCTACATCGCCGATCTGGTTAGCAGTTAAAGCAGAAGCTGATATACTGCAAACGAGCAAAAGACCTACAACAAATGCAGTCAGCATTCTTTTGAAATTAGGGTGTTTCATAAAAAAACCTCTCTTTAAAATTTAATCGGACTTCTTTACTGTAAAAGAAGTTTGTCCGTATGTATTAATTATACATATATTCCATGAAATTTTCAATAGATTAACTTAAATTTAAGCAATAGTTTTTTTAGAATATTGTTCCAATTAAATATCATTTTCCCAAAAGAAGAAGAAAAAACTGAATATTTTTAACATTTAAGTTGAAATATCAATATTTCAATATTATAATAATACAAAAGTAATATTGAGAGGAATAGCTATGATGTCTGACAAAATTTGTGTGAATTTAGGAACAAGTTCTGATATTAAATGGATTGACCAGCTCGCTATCATAAAAAATGCGGGCTTTGACGGAGTTTTTATGGATTGGGAAAGAGATATAGACTTACATCCCATTATAGAGTACACCCGTGAGCTTGGACTTTTTATACATTCTCTCCATGCACCTTTCTACGGAATGGATGATATTTTCCACGATGACGAAGGCTGTCTTGCGGACAAAATGATAAGCGACCTTATGGGCTCAATTGATTCTTGTGCTGAATTTGGAATTGATTTGGTTATTTTCCACGCAGTTATAGGCATGGACAACCACTCTCCCAATGAATTAGGACTAAAAAGGCTTGAAAAAGTCATTGAATATGCTGCTGAAAAGAATATAAAGATAGCTTTTGAAAACACCGAAGGTGAAGAGTATCTTAAGGCTATTCTTGACCGCTACGGAGACAGAGAGCATATCGGTTTTTGTTTTGATTCAGGACACGCTATGTGTTACAACTCCGGCAGCGACATTTTAGGTAAATTCGGCAAATATATTTTCTCAACACACCTTAACGACAATATGGGACAGACCGAAGAAGAAATCACATTCTGCGACGATAACCATATGCTCCCCTTTGACGGGATTGCAGATTGGGAGAAAATTGCAAAACAGCTGAAAGAGAATAATTTTAAAGGTCCATTAACTTTTGAGCTTGTCAAAGACAACCGCCCGAACAGGAATACAAATGACAGATATGCTCAAATGTCTTTTGATGAATACATCAAAGAGGCGTATGAAAGAGCCGACAGATTTAGAAAATTGTATATAAGTATTTAAAATATAATTAACAGCAATAAACCGCACCCGTTAAGGTGCGGTATTGTTTTAATAATATTATCCAAATATCAACTTAAGCCAAATGCAGTTTTTACAGTATCCAAATCAACCGAGTACTTTTCCGTACTACTAACAAGATCAGTGCAATACCGTATTTCTGCTTTGATTAATATATCAGCAATGAATGGTCAACCATGATGTTTTTCATTTTTTGTTTTTTGCGAATGAGAAAAAGCATGACCGGAAGTTTCACAACTTGTGACGCCGCAATCCTTGCAGGTAGCAGCAGAGGAACTTGATGTTGTTACATAATTATGTTCTTTTACAGAACCCTGAGTCATACCGCATATCTCGCATGTTTGCGGTTTTGTGCATGTAGCTTCAGTATAACAATGTCCCGTTTTTTCAATAGTTGATACTTTCGTATCACCACAAGAACTGCATATATCCTGCTTTTGTCCTTCCTGTGTGCAAATTGCGTTCTTTAAAATTGCAGATTCATAATTATGCAAATGATATTCTTCTCCGAATTTAAACAAATCTTCAAGCTTTGCTGACATTCGGAGTGTTATTCTTGCATCTGCAGCAACAATTTTTTCATCACCATTAATATCTGCAAGATGAGCACAACTATCTGCTACATTTTCCAAATTTGCAGAATGCCTTAAAATAACTCTTGCATCTGCAGCTGTAACTTTTCCGTTGCCATCAACATCACCAAGATATTCAGAGCCAGTTGCATACACAACAACTGCGTTGATAACAAATATAAAAGTCAAACATGCTATTACATAAAGTATTCTTTTTTTCATGTTTGCATCTCCTTTTTTTTCTCAATAATTATAATTTTTATCAAAAAGACAAGTAATAATATCCAATTATTGTTAATTATTTTATAATCAGGGATTCGCCGGTCATTTCTGCAGGCTGAGCAAGTCCCATCATATCAAGGAGTGTGGGACAAAGGTCGCAAAGTCTGCCGCCGTCCTTAAGAGGTGCTGACTGCCCGATTGTGATAACAGGAACGGGATTTGTTGAGTGAGGTGTAAATGCCTCGCCGTTTTCGTCTATCATCTTGTCTGCATTGCCGTGGTCAGCAGTAATGATCATCTTACCGTCCATTTTTGCAACTGCATCTGCAAGTCTGCCTACGCATTCGTCAACAGCCTCAACTGCGGCTACTGCTGCCTCAAAAATACCTGTGTGACCAACCATATCGCAGTTTGCGTAGTTGATGATGATAACATCGTACTTACCTGCAAGAACCTGCTCAACAACAGCATCTGTTACTTCATATGCACTCATTTCGGGCTTCATATCGAATGTTGCAACATCAGGTGAATTTATAAGGATTCTGTCTTCACCGGGGAACTGAGCCTCAACACCGCCGTTGAAGAAGAATG
>CAYVTA010000003.1:0-60753 GCA_964454355.1 uncultured Eubacteriales bacterium
TTTTAGCATATTTTGTTCTTTTTTCATGTCTTTGAAAAACCAAATTATAAACGGTATACTTACGAGAAAAGTCAGTCCGTCTGATATAGCTTGTGTGTATTCAATGCCTGTCAGCCCCAAAAATTTTGGGACCAGAAGTATCATTGGTATAAAGAAAATTCCTTGTCTGCAGCATGAGAGTAGTGTTGCTCTTACTGATTTTCCTACTGATTGTAAAAGAGAATTTGCAACGATTGTTGTTGACATTAGAGGCATAGCAATGCATTGTGCACGCATTGCCGCAGTACCTATTTTAATTACATTTGCATCGTCAGCTCTGAAAATTTCCATTATTGACGGTGCAAAAACGTAAATTATGCCTGATAGGACGATCATAATAACCGTATCTGATATCAGAGTAAATTTAAACGCTTTTCTTACTCTGTTAAATTTCTTTGCTCCGTAATTGTATCCTGCTACAGGCATGAACCCCTGACCAACTCCTATGCAAATACATTGAACAAGCATGCATACTTTTCCTACGATTGACATAGCTGCTATAGCCGGGTCACCGTAAGCACCTGCAGCTCTGTTCAAAAGTACCGTTGCCAGGCTTGCCAGTCCTTGTCTGCTTAATGACGGCATTCCTGTCAGCAGAATTTCATAGTAAGTCTTTGGTTTTAGTGATACATTCTTAGGATTAAGGGATATATTACTTTTTTTTAATAGAAACATCGAAAGCAATAATATGAAGCTCACAAATTGGCTTATTACTGTTGCGATTGCAGCCCCGGCTGTTTGCAGATCAAGATAAAAAATCAAAATCGGGTCGAGTATAATATTAAGTATTCCGCCTACGCCAAGACCAACCATTGAAAGCATAGCCTTACCTTCAGAACGAAGAATGTTATTCAGTACGAACGAAGCACACATTATAGGAGCTGCCCACAGAATGTATTTACCGTATGCTGCAGCGTATTCCATAATTGAATCGGTAGCACCAAGAAGAGTCATAAGCTGTTCTATGAATATCAGACCAAAAATCATTATAAGTGCACCGAGTAATAGGGAAGTGTATAATGCTGTTGATGCGTACATATTAGCAGCTTTTTTGTTTTTCGCTCCCAAGCGTCTTGACAGAAGACTGCCGGAGCCCATTCCAAGCGTAAAGCCGACTGCTTGTATGATTGTCATTAGTGAAAATACAATTCCAACTGCACCGCTCGCACTTGTTGATAATTGTGAAACGAAAAATGTGTCAGCAAGATTATAAATTGATGTGACAAGCATACTGATAGTAGTAGGAACTCCCAGTTTTGTGATTAGTTTTGGAATTGGTGTTCGGGTCATTTTTATATATTGCTTTTCATTTGTTTGTGTACCAGACATAAAGCACCTCACAAAATTTTCATTTCGTCATCATCTTCATTATCACGGTAAAGACCGAATGCTTCATTTTTATCACTTAAAAATACCTTTAAATACTCATTAAAGTTTGGTGAGAGTGAGAATTTAAACAGAGAATCTTTGCTTGTCCAAAAAACGTCTCCTTCATCTGTCTTATCTATAAGCTTACCTTTATATTCTATTGTTTTAAAAAGTATAACAATATATCTTCTGTCGGTATCTTTATTACACCAATGAACAGTACCGCATATTTTCGGATTTATGATATCCAGTCCTGTTTCTTCCTTAGCCTCACGGATTGCACTCTCAGTAAAGCTTTCCCCTTTTTCAATGTGACCACCGGGAAAAGTTATTCCTTTCCAATATTTTACACGATTTTGAACAACCACATCACCTGTGATCGGATTCTCAATCATTATCATATTAGTAAGTTCGCATTCCATAATAAACACCCCGTGTAAAAAAGGCTGTACCAAAAAAGATACAGCCTTACATTTGTACTTAATATTCTATATAGCCTTCAAAGATAAGACTTGTATTACCTGTGAGTGAAACACACTCGTCAGTGTAGTTAACAATAAGGTCTCCGCCTTTAAGCTTAACTGTTACATCCTTACCCTTTTCGCAAAGTCCAAGCTCACAAGCAGCAGCTACCGCTGCACAAGCACCTGTACCGCAAGCATATGTTTCACCGTTACCACGTTCCCATACACGCATACGAATCGTGCTCTTGTCAACAACTCTTACAAATTCAGTGTTGATTTTTTCAGGGAAATATTTTGCATTTTCAAACTCAGGACCGATTTCCTTAAGGTTATATGCATCAATATGTGTACCGAATACTACACAGTGAGGATTGCCCACTGAAACACATGTGACATTGTATTCTTTTCCGTCAATAATGATGGGATGATCTATTACTTTGCCAGATGTGATGTTTGTAGGAATTTTTTTCGCATCAAATTCAGCTTTTCCCATCATTACCTTAACAGACTTAACCTTGTTATTTTCTGTGTAAAGATGAATTCTCTTAAGACCGACAGGAGTTTCAATTGTAAGATGAGTCTTATCAACTATGCCATGATCATAGAGATATTTACCTGCACAACGCAGACCGTTACCCGCAATATAACCCTTTGAGCCGTCTTTGTTAAACATAAGCATCTTAGCATCTGCGATATCGGATTTTTCGATAAGAACTATACCGTCACTTCCTATACCGTAGTGTCTGTTGCAAAAGTTAACTGCAAGAACTTCAGGTGCAGTGATTTTTCCGTCAAGGTTGTCAAAGAAAATAAAATCGTTACCGGAGCCCTGCATCTTTGCAAATTTAAGCTTCATGGGTTCTGAACGAAGAGCATTGATGTTTACAAGCTCTGTATTTTGCTGATTGAATCCGCTTGCAAGAATATCGGCAAGAACATTTGCAGTATCAATTGATGTAAGTGTTGCGACGGAAAGTTGAAGAGCTCTTCTGTGAAGCTTAATGAAATCATCGACAACATCAAGAGGCGTACCTGTGTAAACGATATACTTAATTTTTCCGCTTTCGAGGAGATCCATGCTTGTGTTGGATTCATCATAAAGCTTATTTACAACAGTAACATCAATATCAATACTGCCGATGGCCTTAGCTGTACCTTCAGTTGCGTATATCTTAAGACCAAGGTCATGGAATTTACGAGCAAGTTCAACAACTTCGGGCTTGTCCGCATCTTTTACAGTGATATATACTCCCATCTCTTTCATATTTGTCTTGGGTGCAATTTCGAAGCCTGCTGATACAAGTCCCTTGAACAGAGCTTCCTCAATAGTTTTACCTACACCGAGAACCTCACCTGTTGACTTCATTTCAGGACCAAGGCTTGAGTTTGCATCAAGAAGCTTCTCGAATGAGAATACAGGAACCTTTACTGCAAAGTAGGGAGGAGTTTTGTAAAGACCTGTGCCGAAGCCTAAATCTTTAAGCGGGGTGCCGGTCATAACCTTGGTTGCAATATCAACCATGGGAACGCCTGTAACCTTACTGATATAGGGAATTGTTCTTGATGCTCTGGGGTTAACTTCAATAACATAAAGTTCATTATCATAAATAAGGTACTGAATATTAACAAGTCCCTTTGTGCCGAGAGCGAGAGCAAGATTTGTCGAACAGTCAATAATAGTTTGTTTCATTGTATCACGGAGATTGTAAGGAGGATATACAGCAATTGAGTCACCACTGTGAACACCGGCTCTTTCAATATGCTGCATGATGCCGGGGATAAGAACATCCTTGCCGTCCGAAATAACGTCAACCTCAAGCTCTGAACCCATCATATACTTATCAACAAGTACGGGATTCTCAATTTTTCCGGAAAGAATGATATTCATGTACTTGATAACATCATCATCATTGTATGCGATAGTCATATTCTGACCACCAATAACATAGGAAGGACGAAGAAGAACAGGATAGGTAAGTGTATGAGCTGCATCAAGAGCTTCTTCAAGAGTAATTACACCCATGCCCTTAGGTCTTTTTATATTAAATTTTTCAAGCAGTGCATCAAAACGTTCTCTGTCTTCAGCAGTGTCAATACCTTCTGCAGATGTACCAAGAATTTTGAAGCCGTTTTCATCAAGGAATTTTGTAAGCTTGATAGCTGTCTGTCCACCGAATGCAACAACAATACCTTCAGGCTGTTCTTTTTTGATAACATTAAGAACATCTTCGGGAGTAAGCGGTTCAAAGTAAAGTCTGTCTGCAGTATCAAAGTCAGTTGATACGGTTTCAGGGTTGTTGTTAATGATTACAACTTCATAGCCTAATTCTTTGAGTGTCCATACACAGTGAACAGAAGAGTAGTCAAATTCAATACCCTGACCGATTCTGATAGGACCTGAACCAAGAACAATAATTTTCTTTGAAGTGTTGCCTTCAAGATGTGCTTTTGCTTCACAGTCCTTGTCATATGTTGAATAAAAATAAGGTGTTGAAGCTTTAAATTCAGCAGCACAGGTATCAACCATCTTGTAAGATGCATCAAGAGTCATGTGCTCTTTGCAACCACTGAGTCTTTCAATAGCTGCATCGGGATAACCGTACTTTTTACCCTGAATATAAAGTTCATCTGTAAGACCGTTGCTGATTGATTTTTCATATTCAACAAGATTATTAAGTTTGTTTATAAACCATTCGTCAATCATAGTCTTTTCATGGATAACCTGTATTGAAACACCTCTCTTGAGAGCTTCAAAGACAGTGAAAAGGCGTATATCATCAACATCTTCGAGTTTTTTTACAATGTCGATTTCAGGATCTGAAAGTTTCTTGAGGTTTAGTGTATCAAGCGAAATCTCTGCACCTCTTACTGCTTTCATAATTGCAGCTTCAAAGCAGGGAGCGATAGACATAACTTCGCCTGTTGCCTTCATCTGAGTGCCAAGCTTACGTTTTGCATTGATGAACTTATCAAAAGGCCATTTAGGTAGCTTAATTACGCAGTAGTCAACTGTAGGCTCATTACAAGCGTATGTGCAGCCTGTAACCTCATTTCTTATCTCATCAAGAGTGTATCCGAGAGCAATTTTTACTGCAACCTTAGCGATTGGGTAACCCGTTGCTTTAGATGCAAGAGCAGAAGAGCGGGAAACTCTGGGGTTAACTTCAATAACAGCATATTCAAATGTTTCAGGATTCAGGGCAAACTGACAGTTACAGCCGCCTTCAATGCCAAGTGAATCAATAATTTTAAGTGATGCACTTCTGAGCATATTATATTCTTTGCTGGAAAGAGTAACAGCAGGTGCTATAACAATGCTGTCACCAGTGTGAACACCTACGGGATCAAAGTTTTCCATCGAGCATACTGCAATTGAGTTGCCCTTTGAGTCACGAATAGCTTCAAATTCAATTTCCTTCCAGCCGTAGATATATTTTTCAACAAGAATCTGATTGATAGGGGAGAGAAGAAGACCGTTATTAACGATAGGCATAAGCTCTTCTTCATTGTAAGCAACGCCTCCGCCTGCACCGCCGAGAGTGAAAGCCGGACGAATAATGACAGGGAAACCTATTTTTCTTGCAATTTCAAGTGCTTTATCTGCATCGTTTGCAATGTCAGAAGGTATACAGGGCTGACCGATAGATTCCATTGTCTCCTTAAACAACTCTCTGTCTTCACTTTTATCAATTGCTTCCGCATTCGTACCAATAAGCTTAACGCCATGTTTTGCGAGGAAGCCGCTTTTTGCAAGCTGCATACCAATTGTAAGACCTGTCTGACCACCGAGACCTGCAAGAACTGAATCGGGCTTTTCTTTTTCAATAATTCTCATTACAGTCTCTTCTGTGAGAGGTTCGAGGTATATTTCATCAGCGTTCGCATTGTCTGTCATTATTGTTGCGGGATTTGAGTTGACAAGTACAACATCAAGACCTTCATTTTTAAGAATACGGCAAGCCTGGGTGCCTGCATAGTCAAATTCGGCAGCCTGACCAATGACTATAGGACCGGAACCTATAACAAGAACCTTTTTTATATCTTTATTAAGCGGCATTACTTGTCACCTCCCATAAGAGCAATGAATTTATTGTAAAGTACGGCAGAATCAACAGGACCTTCGCCGCCACCCGGACAGAACTGAACTGAAAATGCCTTATAATCCGGATATTCAATACCTGCACAAGTGTTATCATTGATATTTGTAAAGTTAACCTTGCCTTTTGTAACTGAATCGGTTTTAACAGCATATCCATGGTTCTGGCTTGTCATGAATACACATCCGCTTTCAGCTTCTTTTACAGGCTGATTTGAACCTCTGTGTCCATATTTAAGCTTTTCTGTTTCTGCACCGGTCGCAAGAGCAATGACCTGATGTCCGAGAGATATGCCAAACATGGGAAGCTTACCGAGCAGCTTTTTAATTTCAGCAATAACAGATTTATTATCAGTCGGGTCACCGGGGCCGTTTGAAATTACAAGGCCGTCTACATTGAGAGAAAGAATTTCATCTGCTGATGTGTTATAGGGAAGTGTATAAACTGTGCAATTACGGTTGTTAAGCTCTTTTTCAATATTGAGCTTAGCACCCAAATCAAGAACTGCAACCTTAAATTTTTCGTTTTCAGCCTTAAGAACAGACATTTCTGTACAGCTTACGGCTTTTACAGCATCTTTAATTTTGTAAGTAGATAGTGCTTTTAAGTCGACCTTTGACGGATCGTCAGTGATACATGCATTCATGACGCCGTTTTCACGAATAATCTTTGTAAGCTCTCTTGTATCAACATCATATATTGAAACAACATTGCCATCTGCAAGAAAAGGCTCAATATTTTCTTCACATCTGAAATTTGAGGGCTTTTCACACCATTCTCTGACAACATAACCGTTGATAACTGCTTTATCAATAAGCTTGTCCTCGGAAATCATGCCATAGTTGCCGATAAGAGGAAATGTCTGCATGACAATCTGACCGTAATAAGCTGCATCAGTTAATGTTTCAATGTAGCCTACCATTCCCGTGGTAAATACGAGTTCGCCTATTGTTTCACCTTCGGCAGCAAAACCCTTACCTTCGAAAATGCGACCGTCCTGCAGAACAAGGTACATTTTTTTCATAAGAATCATCCTTTATTTTAAATTGAAGGCTCTCTGTCCTTCATTAATTTATGCTTGAGTTGAATCCATGTACTGATCACGCATAAGCTTAACCAATACTGCTTTTTGTGCATGAAGTCTGTTTTCAGCTTCATCAAAAATTTCATTTGCATGAGCTTCAAATACTTCAGCAGTAATTTCCTCTTCTCTGTGAGCAGGAAGACAGTGAAGAACCATAGCATCTTCTTTTGCAACTGCCATGAGTGATGAATTTATCTGATAACCGTTGAAAACCTTTTTTCTTTCCTCAACCTCATTTTCTTCACCCATAGAAGCCCATACGTCTGTGTAGAGAACATCAGCGTTCTTTGCAGCTTCGTATATATCAGTAGTAAGAGTAAACCTGCCTGTTGTTTCAGCCCATTTTGTAATTTCTTCATCCGGCTCATAGCCTGTCGGACAAGCAACCGCAACTTCCATTCCCACTTTGAGGCAGCCGACAATAAGCGAGTTTGCCATATTATTGCCGTCACCGATGAAAGCAAGCTTCATTCCCTTGAATGTGTTTTTGTATTCACGGATCGTCATAAGGTCAGCAAGCACTTGACAGGGGTGAGCATAATCTGTAAGACCGTTGATTATCGGAATTGAACCATACTGTGCAAGAGTTTCAACTTCTTCCTGGTCAAAGGTTCTTATCATGATGCCATCGAGATACCTTGAGAGTACTCTTGCCGTGTCCTCTACAGGTTCACCTCTGCCCAGTTGCGTATTTGCGTTGCTTAAAAACAATGCGGAACCGCCAAGGTCATACATACCAACCTCGAAAGAAACTCTTGTTCTTGTTGAAGATTTTGCAAAAATCATTCCGAGAGTTTTTCCTTTAAGGTAATGATGCTCAATATTGTGTTTTTTTTCATATTTCAACTGATCCGCAAGATTGAGAATTGAAAGAATCTCTCTCTCTGAAAGATCTCCGAGTTTTAATAAGTGTTTCATTCTTCTATGACCTCCGTTATAATATCCATCGCTTTTTTTAGTTCCTCATCGGAAATATTAAGCGGCGGTAAAAGTCTGATTTTTGTTTTTGCCGTAAGTGGAAGAACTCCTTTTTCAATGCATCTCAAAACAACAGTCTTTGAATCCTTTGTTGTTTCAATACCTAGCATAAGTCCCATACCGCTGACACTTTTGACATTTTTGCATTCGCTGAGTCTTGATTTTATGTATTCGCTCTTTCTTACAACATTGTTTAAGAAATTATCATCAAGTCTTTTTACTATATTTAAGGCTCCTGCCGCAACAGCGGGATTCATGCCGAATGTTGAGCCGTGAGTACCGGGTGTTAATGTATCTGCTGTTTTCTCTCCAAACAAACATACACCCATAGGCAGACCGCCTGCTATACCTTTTGCGGTTGATACAAGATCAGGTTCAATATCAAAATTCTGATATGCAAACATTTTACCTGTTCTTCCGTTTCCCGTCTGTACTTCGTCAACTATTAACAGTATATCACTTTCTTTGCAAAATTCATATACCTTTTTTATAAAAATTTCATCTAACGCAATAACTCCGCCTTCGCCTTGAACCATTTCCATGATTACAGCACATACATTATCATTACATACTGCTTTAAACTGTTCGAAATCGTTTGCAGGTGTATAGATAAAACCCTCCGGAAATGGTCCGAAGGTTGTATGGAAAGTGTCCTGACCGGTAGCTGTAAGAGTAGCAAGAGTTCTGCCGTGAAAGCTCTGCTGAAGCGATACAACAACATTTCTGTCGGGATTATTATATTTGTCAAGAGAATATTTCCTTGAAGCCTTAATACAACCTTCATTAGCCTCTGCACCGGAATTAGCAAAGAAACATTTTTTCATTCCGGATTTTTTGCAAAGAAGCTCTGCGAGCTCAACACCGGGCTTTGTATAAAAAAGATTTGATGTGTGCTGAAGCGTATTAAGCTGATTGGAAACAGCATCAGCCCATTCTTTATCGCAGTAGCCAAATATATTGACGCCAATACCGCTGCCCATATCAATATACTCTTTACCGTTTTCATCAACAGCAACTGCACCGTGACCGCTGACAACAGTCACAGGGTATCTTGCATAGGTATTTGCGATATATTGCTTGTCTTTTTCCATAACTGACATAATTAAAACCTCATTCTACAAACATTGTACCAATACCTTCATCAGTCAGCGTTTCTATAAGAATAGAGTGTGGAACTCTTCCATCGATAATAAATACTTTTTTTACACCCATTCTTATAGCTTCTGTGCAACACTGAACTTTAGGAATCATTCCACCTGAAATAATACCCTCATGCATGAGTTGAGGTGCATCGCTGACATAAAGCTTTTTAATGAGAGATTCAGGATCATCCTTATCCATGAGAAGACCGGGAATATCGGTCATATTAATGAGGCTTTCTGCTTTTAATGCACCTGCAATATAAGCTGCCGCAGTGTCCGCATTAATGTTGTAAGTGTTATTCTCATCGTCATATCCAATTGTAGAGATAACAGGAATGTAATCATTCTCAATAAGATCACTTATAAGCTCAGTATTGATATTTGTTATATTACCTACAAATCCGTGTACTTCATCAAGCTTTTCGGCTTTAATCATATGATCATCAACACCGCAAAGTCCTACGGCTTTACCACCCATATTGTGAATCTGATTGACTAAATTCTTGTTAATTTTTCCTGCAAGAACCATTTGCACGATTTCTGCTGTTTCTTTGTCAGTAACTCTTAATCCGTCAATAAATTCGGATTTTTTACCTGTTCTTTGCAGCATTTCGTTGATTTCAGGTCCACCGCCGTGAACAAGTATAACTTTTATACCGATAAGGGAAAGAAGAACGATGTCGCCGATAACCGCTTCCTTGAGCTCTTCACTTATCATTGCGTTGCCGCCGTATTTAACAACAATTGTCTTGTTTCTGTATTTCTGTATGTAGGGGAGAGCCTGTGTGAGAATTTCTGCTCTCTGGGTATTTGAAATATTCATTGTATTTTCTCCTGTTATGTTCTGTAGTCACCATTAATCTTAACATAATCGTATGTTAAGTCACATCCTCTTGCAACAGCCGATGCAACACCGTCATTAAGTTCTACATTTACCTTTATTTCATCTTCAAGAAGTATCTCTTTAGCTGTTTCTTCGCTGAAATCAACGCCGGCTCCGTTCTGGCAGACAACAACTGTTCCTTTTTTTGATGTAAAGCTAACATCGATTTTTGTAACATCAACGTCTGCACCACTGTAACCGATTGCACAAAGTACACGCCCCCAGTTTGCATCTGCACCGAACATTGCAGCCTTGAAAAGTGACGAACAAATAACCGATTTTGCGACAGTTTTCGCAGTATTCCAGTCTTTTCCGCCTGTCACAAAGCACTCTACCAACTTAGTTGCACCCTCTCCGTCTTTTGCAATTGCTTTACAGAGTTTTTCAGTAATCATTGCCAGTGCTTTGCAGAAAACATCAAAATCTTCATTCTCTGTGGTTATCTCAGCATTTTCGGCCATACCGTTTGCCATTACTGCAACCATGTCGTTTGTGGATGTATCACCATCAATACTGATCATATTAAAGCTCTTCTGTGCATCGGAATAAAGTGCCTTATGTAGCATTTCAGGGGAAATTGCGGCATCAGTTGTTATAAACACGAGCATTGTAGCCATATTAGGATGAATCATGCCGGATCCTTTTGCTATACCGCCCATTTTGCACTCTTTTCCGCCTATATTAAAGCTTACGGCAAATTCTTTAACAGTGGTGTCTGTAGTCATAATTGCTTCTGCAGCATCACGGCTGTTTTCTGTGCCCAAACTCTCGACAAGTTCTTCAATTGAGTTTGAAATGGGACTAATATCAAGCGGTTGACCTATTACACCTGTGGAAGCAACAATAACGTCATTTTTATCTATTGAAAGAGCATCAGCGGTTAACGCACACATTTTTTCGGCAATTTCAATTCCGTTAGCGTTGCAGGTATTTGCATTTCCGCTGTTGCATACAACCGCTTGAGCTTTACCGTCTGATATATTAGATTTCGTTACATAAATAGGTGCACCTTTAACAAGATTGAGAGTGTAAATAGCTGCTGCTGAAGCTTTTGTCTCGCTTACAATCAGAGCAAGATCTCTTTTTGTTCTGTTTTTCCTTATTCCGCAGTGAATACCGCCTGCTTTAAAACCTTTAGCAGCACAAACGCCACCGTTAATATATTCCATATTTAAAATCCTTTCAAATAACAAGTGAACATGTTTCATCAGTGCTCATTGCAATATTCATGCATTGTACTGCAGCACCGGAAGCACCTTTTCCTAAATTATCAAAAATGCTTGTTATAAATATTCTTTCATCGTTGCCGGAAATGAGAATCTTCATTGAATCCTTACCTGTCATTACGTTTGCAGATATGAGATTTATCGGCGTTTCTCCGCCATGAAGGGGCATTACTGAAATAAGCTTTGCACTTTCATAAAATTTCACAAACATCTCATAGACTTCATTTAAAGATTTGCAATTAAGGTGACTTGTAAACAGTGTTACTGTCGTTGCCATTCCGCTATAGTAGTCATCAACTATGGGGGTGAATGCAGGTGACTGCTCAAGACCTGTTATGGCTTTCATTTCCTTAAGATGCTTGTGATTTTGAGAAATACCGTACTGTCTGGGAGCCAAAAGATCTGCAGTCTTATTATTTTCATACTGCTCGATCATTTTTTTTCCGCCGCCACTGTAGCCTGTAAGTGAGTGTGATACAACCGGATAGTTCTTTGGCATAATTCCTGATGAAATAAGTGGATAAACGATTGATATAAAACCGCTTGCATGACAGCCCGGAACAGCGATTCTCTTAGATGTTTCCAAATTTCTTCTGTGTTCCGAGGATAACTCTGCAAAACCATATGCCCAGTCCTGTGATGTTCTGTGTGCGGTTGAAGTGTCAATGATAATTGTATTTTCATTCTCACAAAGAGACATAGATTCTTTTGCTGCTTCATCAGGAAGACAAAGGAAAGATATATCACTTTCATTGATAAGACGTCGTCGTTCATCTTTATCTTTTCTTTTGTCTTCATTTATATGCAAGAGACATATGTCATCTCTTTTGCTAAGACGGTCAAATAATCTCAATCCTGTCGTTCCTTGATTGCCGTCGATAAATACCTTAAACATAACAGAATACTCCTAAGTATAAAAATACAACTACTATTTTACTCTTTTATAATTGAAAGTCAATAAAAATTTGAATATTTATGCAACTTTGTTAACTTGTATCATATCGTGTTGAAAAATTTGAAATTATTGTTGAATACCACAAAAGCATATATTATATATAATTAAACCACAATAAAAATCTCCTTGCATTCTCATAATGCAAAGAGATTTAAGGATTGTATAAAAATGTGAATAAAGAGCAAAATATGCAGAATTTATGCATTAAGTTCCATCCACTCTTCGTATAATGATTCCTGTTTCTTGTTTATCATGCCCAATTTTTCTGTAAGTTCAAGAAGTTTTTCATAATCAGCGATAGTTTCTGGTAATTCGAGGGAGGATTGAATTTTATCTTTTTCATTTTCCAATGACTCAATATCTTCTTCCAGACGCTTGATTCTTGTTCTTTTCTTGCGTTCAAGTGATTCCTTCTCTTTTCTTAATTGATATTCATTCGGCTTCTTTTCAGTCTTCTTTTCAGGCATTTCGGGTACAGACAGAAATGCCGCATAATCATCATAGGTGCCGTCAAAGCTTGTGAGGATTCCTTTGTTTAAAACAAGAATTTTTGTTGCCAATTTATTTACAAGAAAACGGTCATGGGAAACACAAAATAGTGTTCCTTCATAGTCAGAGAGTGCATCTTCTAGAACCTCTCTTGACGCAATATCAAGGTGATTTGTCGGCTCGTCAAGTATCAGTACGTTTGGTTTTTTCAGCATAAGCTCAAGTAATGCCACTCTTGCTCGTTCACCACCGCTGAGTTCAGACATTTTTTTGTTTATAGCATCGCCTCTGAATTTAAATGCACCTAAATAGCCTCTGAGTTCAGGAACAGAGAAGTGAGGAAATTTATCATAAACATCATCTATTATTGATTTTTCCGAGTCAAGTCCTGCCTGAATCTGATCAAAATAACCTAACTGAACATTTGCACCAAATCGACAATAGCCGCTGTCCGGTTTGATTTTTCCGAGGACTGTCTTTAAGAATGTGGATTTTCCGCAGCCGTTTGAACCTAATAGAAATACTCGGTCACCTTTGTATATATTAAGAGAAACATCTTTAAAAAGTATTTTATCAGAATAGGTTTTGGAAATATCAGTAATCTTTATTACATCATTTCCGCTGGTTACGCCTGTTTCAAATTTAAGCTTCAGAGCTTTTTCATCTGATTCAGGAACAACCATTTCTTCCTTTATTCTGTCGATCTGTTTCTGCTTACTTGCTATTGTAATATAATTTCGTTCTCTGTTGAATTGCTTCTGCTGTTGTATTATTCCTTCAATTCTTGAAACTTCTTTTGTCTGTTGCTCAAACTTTCGTTTTTCAGCATCTTTCTGTTCGGCTTTAAGGGCTGCATAAACAGAATAATTCCCTTTTCTGACTGTTAGCTTCTTATGCTCTATTTCCATTGTCTTGTTAGTGATTTTATCAAGGAAATATCTGTCATGGGAAACAATAAGAGCAGTTCCGTTGTACTTTGAAAGAAAGTCTTCAAGCCATTCCACACTTTTAATGTCCAAGTGGTTTGTGGGTTCGTCAAGAAGTATGAGGTTTGCATCAGAAAGCAGAAGTTTACCAAGGCATATTTTTGTTCTTTGTCCGCCGCTGAGCTCGCCTACAGGTAAATCTTGCTCTTGAGAAGTAAAACCTAAACCTGTAAGCATTGAATTAACTCTTGATTTGTATGTAAGACCGCCTTCAGTCTGGAATTTTTCTGTTAATGCTGATTGTTTTTCAATAAGTTGAGAAAGATTCGATTCAGCTTTATCAATTTCAGAATGGAGAGCTTCAAGCTCCTTTTCCATTGAAGAAAGATGTTTAAATACTGTCAGCATTTCTTCTCGTGCTGTTCTTGAAAAGTCTGAACAGGCATGCTGCTCAACATATCCGCATTTTGCTGTTGAAGACACAAAAATATTGCCGTTTGCAGGCTCAAGAGTGCCGGCAATCAGCTTGAATAAAGTGGTCTTACCGGAACCGTTGCTTCCGATAAGACCTACCTTGTCATGTTCCTGAATATCAAATGATGCCTTGTCAAAAAGAACATTATCAAGGAATTCCATTGTAAGTTCGTGTGCGCTTATAATAGACATTTTAGACCTGTGAAAGTAAGATTTTTGTTTTTCCTGCAATGTAGAACGAACCACTGTTAGCGGGAATGAAAACACTGTCACCTTTTTTTATTGGATATGTTTCATCGCCGCATTTGATTTCGCCGTTGCCATCCATAACAATCAGTGATGTGAAACTTTTCTCGTCGCTGATTCCTGCATATAGTTCATCTGTATCAATAAGTGTCATTGAGAAATACCTGCATTCGGCAAGAAGAACACTTGTGTAACCATCATGTTTTACGGGCATACCAACAGGATCGAGGGTACCTTCCGGAATACAGCAGTTAGTTACATCAACAGCCTTGTCAATATGTAACTCTCTGGGCTTGCCGTCAAGCCCTGTTCTGTTATAGTCAAATACACGATAAGTGGTGTTGCAGCTCTGCTGAACCTCGGCAAGAAGTATTCCTTTGCCGATTGCATGAAGAGTTCCGGCAGAAATAAATGCAACATCGCCTGGTTTTACTTTTGCCCTGTTTACATTTTCAAGAAGCGATCCGTTTTCAATAGATTTTCTAAATTCTTCTTTACTTATATCATCTTTAAAACCGTAAATCAGTTCAGCGTCATCATCACAATCAATAATATACCATGCTTCTGTTTTTCCTCTGACATCCTTTTCATTTGCGGCTGCATACTCATCGTCAGGGTGAACCTGAACAGAAAGTCTGTCGTCAGCATCAATAAGCTTAATGAGAATAGGGAAGTCCTCAATGCTTGTATACTCTGAACAGTTTGTTCCGAGACATTCAAGCCCTAATTCATTTTCTATAACATCAGAAAGTGTTTTTCCCTTGTATTTACCGTTTATAACCGTAGATTCTCCGTCTTCATGACAGGAAAGCATCCATGCCTCGGCAATGTTTGACAATTCCGATTCCATAGCAAAATCGTTTTTCAGTCTGTTTCCGCCCCATATAGTTTCTTTAAGTGCAGGACTGAGAAATAAAATACTCAATATTTTCACTCACCTTAATAAAATAATCCATATATATTATACAATATTTTTTTGTAATGTCAATCTTTGTTCTTTTCTTTCTCTTTTTTTGTAAATTTTGTCTTTAAAATTTCATTATTGCATTCTTTGCATAGTGACTGCATTGCACATCTGTAAATTTTTGTTCCATCAGGAAACGTAATTTCCTCAACCGCCACATTATGTCCTTTTACACAGCAATACTGTTCAAATGTTTTTGATAAGTTATCCAAAACTAACACCTCTTCTAATTTATTATAATCAACCTTTGAAAAAATAATCTTAGCAGGAATATGCAAGATATTCTTCCTCATATCTATTTTATGAAGGGAGACTTGTCTTTATGGTATATGCAGTATTTTCTTTTTCCGTTGCAATAATTCTGTTTTCAATGTATAAGTCTAAACATTTTTTTAAAACATTCTTGATGTCATTTCTGCAGGGTGCTTGTGCTCTTTTTTCTGTGAATTTTTTAGGCGGATTTTTAAATGTTAATTTACCTGTTAATCTTTTTACTTCAATAACTTCTGCAATAGGCGGGATTCCGGGAATCATATTTCTTGTTGTTTATGATTTATTTTTCAAATTACCTTTATAATGTTTTCCTATTGTAATTTTTTCTTTAAAGGTGTATAATTAAAAAAAATATTTGGAGGAAGTTACAATGGGTAAAGTGTTAATTATGGATCATCCGCTTATAATGCACAAGCTGGCTATATTAAGAGATGTTTCAACGTCATCAAAAGATTTCAGAGCTTTAATCCGTGAGATTGCAATGCTTATGACTTACGAAGCAACAAGAGATCTGCCTGTTGCTGATGTTGAAATACAAACACCAATAACAAAGACGTCTGCAAAAAAACTTTCAGGTAAAAAGTTGGCTGTCGTTCCGATTCTTAGAGCAGGTTTAGGTATGGTTGACGGGGTGCTCGAAATGATTCCGTCCGCAAGAGTTGGTCATATCGGTCTTTATCGAGACGAAAAGACTCTTGAACCTGTGGAGTATTATTGTAAGTTTCCGGCAGATATAAGTGAGCGTGAAGTAATAGTAGTAGACCCGATGCTTGCTACAGGCGGTTCAGCAATTGATGCAGTTAAGCAAATCAAAAAGCGTGGACCTAAAAATATTAAATTTATGTGTATAATAGCTGCTCCTGAGGGACTCAATGCGTTGAAAAATGCACATCCGGATATTGATATTTACTGTTCTGCTCTTGACGAGAAGCTTAACGAGTACGGTTATATCGTTCCGGGTCTCGGAGATGCAGGCGACAGAATTTTCGGTACAAAATAATTTGTTTAGGGGCAGCGGAATATTTCTGCTGTCCGTTTTAGCGATATGAATGAAAATAATCTTATAAAACGTAAAATGCATGATCTTGCAGATGATTCATTCAACAGAAATATATGGGAATATTCAAAATTTCTGAACATTGCTGAACAAAGCGAAGTTCTGAATGAAAAATATCCTGTAAGTTATTTTTTCCTCGGCGGATATGAAAATGCAGAGAGAAAAATTGCTGTTTTTGGAAATTATAATGATATTGGATATGACGCACATTTGCCTGTTGAATTTATTGAAATTTCACCGTTAAATAAAAAATTTGCTGATGATTTGACCCACCGTGATTTTTTAGGCGCATTGATGTCTTTAGGTATCGGTCGAGAAATGATCGGGGATATTCTTGTTAATGAAAAATCTGCAGTTGTGATATGCATTGACACTGTTGTTGATTACATAATCAATGAGCTTAACAATGTAAAACATACTTCGGTAAAATGCAAAATAATTGATTTTGTTCCTGCTGATATCCTTCCAAAATTCACGATTGAAGAGGTAATTGTTTCTTCCGAAAGACTCGATGTCATAATTGCCGGTGTTTTTAATTTATCGAGAAAAGATAGCTTATTGCTTTTTCAATCTGAAAAGGTTTTTTGTAACGGAAGTCTTGTTGCAAATCCGTCATTTATTCCAAAAACAGACAGTATTATTTCTGTCAGAGGCTTCGGTAGGTTTATTTTTGCTGATATTTTACGTACAACCAAAAAAAATAAGCACGTGATAAGCATAAAAAAATACAGCTCTTGATTTCTCGAGAGCTGTATTTTTTGTTCTGTATTATTCGTCAATTTCTTTACTTGTAGCTTTTTTAAAAATTTCAAGGACTTCAGCAGAAGGAGCTTTATCTATAAGCGATACTACAATACAGAGAGCAGCACATACGATAAATCCGGGAAGAAGTTCGTAAACACCGGTTGACTCTGAAAGGAATGCAATCCAAAGAATAACTGTAAGACCACCGCCGACAATACCTGCAATAGCTCCTTTGTATGTAAATCTCTTCCAATAAAGAGAGAGAATGATTACAGGACCGAATGCTGCACCGAAGCCTGCCCATGCATTTTCAACAAGTCCCATGATGCTTTCTGAATCGGGATCACTTGCAATAAAATAGGCAATAACAGCAATTATTATAACAACAATTCTACCTACCCAAAGAATTTCTTTGTCTGATGCATTCTTTCTGAAAACAGGCTTATATATGTCACTTGTAAAAGAAGACGATGCAACGAGAAGCTGTGAGTCTGCGGTACTCATAGATGCAGCAAGGATAGCAGAAAGAAGAACGCCTGCAATAAATGCGGGGAAAAGATCACGTACAAGCTCGATGAAGATATTTTCCTGTTCACCTAAAGCAATAAGCTCGGGGCGTACAAGTCTGCCAATGTATCCGATTGCAATTGCTGCTGTAAGAGTAATGATAACCCATATGATTGCAACTGTTGCAGACTTTTTTATAAGTTTTGCCTTTTTTATTGACATGAATCTTACAAGGATATGAGGCATACCAAAGTATCCGAGACCCCAAGCAAGACCTGATACTATATCCTGCCAACTACTCTTAAAGGGATTTGTTACAAATGCATTTGCTGTGCCTGCATATGCATCGGTTGCAACTGATGCATAGTCAAGATCCATTGTTGTTACAATAACAATCGGAACTGCAACAATCGCAACAAGCATCATAAGACCCTGGAAAAAGTCTGTCCAGCAAACGGCTTTGAATCCACCTGTGAAAGTGTAGCCTATAATTATGATTGCAAAGATAAGCATTGCTGTCTCTTGACTAAGTTCAGGAATAACCTTTGCAAAAAGTGTTCCGCCTGCTTTGAAGCTTGATGCAACATAGACTGTAAAACAAATAAGAAAAACAATTGCACATACAATTTTGAGTGTAGGATTCTTTGTTGCAAATCTGTTTGAAAGATACTGTGGTACGGTAATTGAATCATTTGCAGCAGCAGAAAATCTTCTTAATCTGCTCGCTACAAAAATCCAGTTGAGTGTTGTACCAATAGCAAGACCAATACCTATCCACATTTTTCCAAAACCGAACGCAAGAATACTTCCCGGGAATCCCATGAGAAGCCAACCACTCATATCGGATGCCTGTGCACTCATAGCTGTAACATATGGTCCCATGGATCTTCCGCCAAGGAAGTAATCCTTTTCACCGCCGCCACCATTCTTTTTGTCTTGAAAAAAGAAGATAAAACCAATGCCGAGCATAAGAGCAAGATAAATTATAAAAGCCAATAATTCGTAATTCATTACAATCTTCCTTTGCTTATGTAATAATTTGTTATTTTATCATATTTTTTTGTGAATTTCAATACTAATTCAATTTTTAATGGTAAAAAATAATATTTGACTAATGGACTTGACAAAAATACTGTTCAGATGTATATTTATTATGAATAAATTATTAAGGATGAGATATATGAAACTTTCATTTCGTTGGTACGGTAAAGATGATAAAGTAACTCTGGAGAATATCAGACAGATTCCCGGTATGTATTCTGTTGTTACTGCTGTTTACGATGTTCCTGTAGGTGAAGTATGGACCAGAGAAAGTATTGCTGAACTCAAAAAGCTTACCGAGGACTCAGGTCTCAAATTTGATGTTATCGAAAGTGTGCCCGTACATGAGGATATCAAATTAGGAAAGCCCACAAGAGATAAGTATATTGAAAATTACTGTGAAAATATCAGAAGACTTGGCGAAGCCGGCGTTAAATGCATTTGCTATAATTTCATGCCTGTTTTTGACTGGACAAGAACACAGCTTGACCATGTTCTTCCTGATGGTTCAACTTCGCTTGTATATTATCAGGAACAGGTTGATAAGGTTGATCCTCTTAAAAGCGATTCCGATCTTACGCTTCCCGGTTGGGATGCAAGCTATTCAAGGGATGAGCTTGCTTCCGTTGTTGCTGAGTATAATGCAATGACTGAGGACGATCTTTGGGATAATATCAAATATTTCCTTGAAAAGGTTATTCCGGTTGCAGCTGAATGTGATATTAACATGGCTATACATGAAGATGATCCCTGCTGGAGCATTTTTGGTCTTCCCAGAATCATTACGGATGAAAAGAATCTTGATAAATTTTTAAGTCTTGTTGATGATCCTCATAACGGTATCACCCTTTGTGTAGGTTCTCTTGGTTGTTCAAATAAGAATGATGTTGTTGCAATGGCTGCTAAATATGCCAAAATGGGCAGAATACATTTTGCGCATATGCGTAATGTTGCAGTTCTTGATAACGGTTTTGAAGAAAGAGCACATCTTTCATCCTGTGGCAGTATTGATATGTATGCTGTCATGAAAGCACTTTATGATAACGGTTTTGACGGCTATGTAAGACCTGACCACGGCAGAATGATCTGGGGCGAGACAGGCAGACCGGGCTACGGTCTTTATGACAGAGCTTTGGGTGCAACCTATCTTAACGGTCTTTGGGAAGCAATTGAAAAAGCAGATAAGGAGTAATATGAAATGAATGAAGTTCTCGTTTCTTTAAGTAAAATAGGTATTGTACCTGTAGTAAAAATTGATAATGCTAAGGACGCAGTTCCTCTTGCAAATGCTCTTATCAAAGGCGGGCTTCCTTGTGCTGAAGTTACATTCAGAACTGAAGCTGCAGAAGAGTCAATAGCCCTCATGTCAAAGGAATTTCCTGAGATGCTTGTAGGTGCAGGTACTGTTCTTACAACCGATCAGGTTGACAGAGCTGTCGGAGCAGGTGCAAAGTTTATTGTAACACCCGGTTTTAATGCTAAAATCGTAAAATACTGTATTGACAAAAATATTCCTGTTACACCCGGTTGTCCTACTACTTCAGACATTGAAGCAGCAATTGAACTGGGACTTGATGTTGTAAAATTCTTCCCTGCAGAGAATCTCGGCGGTATCAGCATGATAAAAGCTCTTGCAGCTCCCTATGTCGGTGTTAAGTTCATGCCCACCGGCGGTATCAATGCAAACAATATCAACAGCTATCTTGATTGTGATAAGATTCTTGCTTGCGGCGGCAGCTGGATGGTTAAGGATACACTCATTAATGCAGGTAAATTCGACGAAATCGAAGCTCTTACAAAAGAAGCTGTTACAAATATGCTCGGTTTCAAGCTTTCACATCTTGCAATTAACTGTAATGATGAAACACAGGCAAAAGCTGTTGCAGATATGTTCACTGGTGCATTCAACTTTGCTCAGACAGAGATTCCCGTAAGCTATTTCTGTACAAGTGCAATTGAAGTTATGAAGAATAACGGCAGAGGCACAATGGGACACATTGCAATCAAAACAAATTATATGGATAAAGCAGTTGCATATCTTGAGCGTAAGGGCGTAGCACTTGACTATGATTCTGCAAGATATGACGACAAGGGTAAGATGACATTTATCTATCTAAAAGAGGAATTTGGCGGTTTTGCTGTTCATCTTTGCCTTGAATAATTTAATTAGAATAAATTATGAGCCGCAGTTTTTATCTGCGGCTCTTTTCACTAATAGTTATTGTTCGTTATCTCTTACGAATACATAGTAATCTGTATCAAAACCGCCGTAACGATAATCGCCGCTTTTCCATTCGATTATTAAATATTCGGTTTTATTGACTACTCTAATTTCATAGGCACAGGCAGAATTGTTCCATTTTCTCAATAAATATCCCTTTGTCCACTCTTGTGAATCTCTGCCGGATATTAATTCGTTCCCCCAATCGTAGTGGCTGATTACCTCACCATTTTTCAGAAATTCAACATCAGACCAATACCAACTATTAGCAAGCTGTTTTGATGTGTTAAAATCATCCTTTGTTTTTATAAAACTGTATGCTTTCCATTTCCCTATAATCTGTTCATCATTTATAAATGGCATATTTGTATCATCTTTTCTTGCAATTTCTCCTGCTGTGTAAGAATTATTGTCAAGTTGCTTTAGAACAAGAACGGTTGGATTTCCACCGTGTCTGTAATTATATGATTTGTATTCAATAAACATATAATGTATACCGTTATATGTTTCTGTTGTGTAGTTATTGGCGTATGTTTCACTTCCATTGTCAATAAGTAGCTTACCGTTTGTCCAACCATAACACCAATACCTTTCACCGTTGGGAAGAAAATACAAACCGTTTGCATTTCTGAACAGATTAAGCTCATCATGATTTTCACCGGAATAAAAATCTTCTTTCACTGCAAATTCTCCCACAGTTTCCCATTTTCCGATTATTGATATGTCGTTTTCAAATGGTAAGTTGATATTTTCACTTAATGATGTTGCATTATCATTGAGTTTTATAACATTGCAGAAGATATCAGTATTAGTTTTTTTGTAGCTTGATATTCGCTGATATCCTTGATGAGTAAGTTCTTTTTCAAGTATTTCTTGGGCATTGTCAGTTAATTGTGTTTTTGCTATAATGCAGTTGTTTTCTTTAGTAAAAGTAATTTCATTCATACTATTAACTCCAATTATTATTTTTTTTGCATCTTTGAGGTTTAACATTATTTCAGTCAGATATTTTTCTTTAATGTCAAAGAAATGCAGAATGTCACTGTCGCTTGTGTTTGCATCAAGCATACTCTTTATTTCCGTTAATGAAAAATTTGCTTTTTTTAGTGCAGAAATTCTGAAATAATCCGATATTTGTTTTTTACTGTAATATCGATATCCCGTAAATTTGTCGATATGATCAGGTTGTAATAATCCTTCTTTGTCATAGTGACGCAGTACGGATATTTTTGTTCCGCAGATTTTTGCAAATTCGCCGATTTTCATTTTAACGCCTCCAATTTATAAGGTACCTTATGTGGATAGTATAAACCTTAAGTTAAGTTGAGAGTCAATAGTGTTTTAAAAAAAATTTAGGCTATATCAATTTCTATTGATACAGCCTAAATATTTGTCTTTAATTATTAATAATTATCAGCCTTAATTTCAAAATAAGCCTTTGGATGAGAGCATACGGGGCAAACTTCGGGCGCCTCTTTACCTACAACGATATGACCGCAGTTTGAACACTGCCAGATCTTATCGCCGTCTCTTGAAAATACAAGACCGCCTTCAATATTTGCAATAAGCTTTCTGTATCTTGCTTCATGCTCTTTTTCAATTTTTCCTACTTCTTCAAAGAGATATGCAATATTGTCAAAGCCTTCAGCTTTAGCATCTGCAGCAAATTCAGCATACATATCTGTCCACTCATAGTTTTCACCTGCTGCTGCGTCTGCAAGATTTTCAAGTGTTGAAGGGATACCGTCATGAAGAAGCTTGAACCAGATTTTAGCGTGTTCTTTTTCATTAAGTGCAGTTTCTTCAAAAAGCTTGCCTATCTGTACATAACCATCTTTTTTAGCTTTTGATGCATAGTAGAGATATTTTGTGTGTGCCTGAGATTCGCCTGCAAATGCCGCCATAAGATTTTTTTCAGTTTTTGTTCCGTTGAGATTCATATTGTTATTCTCCTCTTTAATAATATTTTTATTGTTAATAGGTTCAAAATCCTCAGCACCGTGCTTGCAAATGGGACAAACATAGTCTTCGGGTAATTCTTCACCTTTGTATACATATCCGCATATTTTGCAGCGGTAGCCGCTTTCTTCAGCTTTTTCCTGAGGTTTTGGTTTTGTGTTAGCATGATAGTATGAATATGTCATTGAGGGGAGTGATGAAAGAATTTCGGCATCAGTTACATCTGCAATGAACATTGTGTGTGTAATCAAATCTATTTCTTCAACGACAGCACCGGAAATATAGGCATTTGTGTATTTATTCAAATATGGCAGATTATTCTTACTTGTTGAAATCCACTTGTAATCGGAAAATTTTTCAACATCTCTGCCGCTTTGAAAACCAAAATGTGTGAATATATCAAAGGGAGCAGAAATATCAAGGATGGAAATATTAAATATTTTTGATTCAGATATCATGTCGTGGGTATAATTTGTTTTGTTAACAGTTACTGCAATTCTGTTTGGAGTTACTGTTACTTGCATTGCAGTATTAATTATACATCCGTTTGTTTTGTTCTTATTCATACTTGTAAGAACAAACAAACCGTAGCTAAGATTAAACATTGCGTTATTATTCATTAATTTCACTCCTTAAATTTATAATCAATAATAGGAACTGTTATTATTATATCTAAAAAAATTCCATTTGTCAATACATTAATAAAAAAATTTGACCGTTTTTTTAACGGTCAAAATTCTGTTATTTGCAACAGCCGCATCCTGT
The DNA here is from genome assembly GCA_964454355.1 of uncultured Eubacteriales bacterium. Taxonomy (GTDB): domain Bacteria; phylum Bacillota; class Clostridia; order Oscillospirales; family Acutalibacteraceae; genus UBA1081. The sequence continues at coordinate 23,903 of CAYVTA010000003.1, forward strand.
CTGTGATAATGTGGAAGCCGAAGGAGATTCAAAATCTGTATTTCGTTCACTGGGAGGAAAAAATTCTCCTACAGGGAACTTTATTTTTCTGAATGAATCGCAAGGATCTTCGGTATTGCAGGTACATTCTTTGTTCGGCATACAGAAATCATATGCAGGAATAAGCATCTGTACATCTCGCTCAAGCTGGACGATTGTAAACAATCCTATTGTAACTCTTACGGCTTTTTCTGTTACTTCATTTACAAACCTGCCGGAGAATATTTTTCTGACACAAGTTGGGATGCAGCAGGCAACATCAGAAACATTATTGCAGCAATCACATGGTCTGCAAAGCTTTGCATCGAGACAAAGAGGTTCTGCGACTTGGATTTTTGCTCTTGGATTGCTTGAAACCACGGGTAAGCTTTCGCTTGAATCTCTGTCACTTAGCTCGGAGGTGAATATTTTTACATTTCCGTCACTGCCGAAAAGAATACATTTTTTTGTAAATACTGTAAGGCCGCACACATTTTCGCTCGGGCAGTTTGGAGAAGAAATAACTTCCAGAGTTACTCTGAAGAAAAATGTTAAATCAACTGAATAAAATCCTCTGTTAAACGGAACATTATCAACATCGGCAAATACATTGATTACTTCACAGCCTTTGCATCTTACTGCTGTTGCGTTGTCTATTATCTGCTGTGTACAGTCTGTAAAATATACACGCAAATCGGCAAGACAGTCTTTGTCTGCACAGGAATCGTATACTCTTGAAGTATCAATGCAAACTGCTTCTTTTATTTTCTTGCAGGATGTGTCATAATTATCGTTCATAAAAAATCCTCCCATAAAATGAACTTCAATACATTTTATGAGAGTGTTTAATTTTTGTTACATTTATAATTCAGCTTTTATCGGTATTCCGCCGTTTTCCATTGATTCGTCAGCACAAAAAACAACTAAATGCCCCAATACGGAGTCTTCTATTGAGGTGCATGACATGGACGGATTGGTGTCTGTTACATATTTTATAAAATCTGCCACCAATGCATGGTCTCCACCGCCGTGACCGATTGATGCTGAATGGGTCTTTGATAGGTCAATAATTTTGTCTGTATGATCGTCATCATTGTGTGGATCAATATAAGAAACAATGAATTTTTGATTCTCAAAAACTCCGTTAATTTCGCCTTTGGTTCCGATTATGCGAACAATTCTCTTTGAAAAAGCACAGCATCCCGTAAGATTGTGGCTTCCTGTTGCACCGTTGCTGAATCGAATCATAACAGTCTGATGATCAACTACATTATTATTACATTTATAGGCACATCTTCCAAAAGGACTGTTATTTTTCAAATATTCATATTTCTTATCATATGAAGCATGGTGAAGCTCCGGCCATACATAAAAATCCCATCTTCCGGGCAAATCAAGATAGATTCTTCTTGCTGAAAGGTTGCAGGTATCAACATGTTTACAGTCCACCATACATCTTGTTCCTGCGTTCTCAGGTGCATTTTCAGGCCTAAAATACTGTAACGACCCTGTACTTGATACAAATTCAGGTTTAACATCACCCATAAGCCACATCATCAGGTCGATATCATGGCAGCATTTTGCAAGAAGCATGGAAGTGCCGGACTCATTGCTGTTTGCCCATTTTCCTCTGACATAAGAGGTCGCATAGTGATGATAGCTTACATCTTCGCAAAGCTGGATGCTGATAACATCTCCAATCTCACCGTCAGCAATTACTTTTTTTATACCCTTATAGAACTCGGAGTATCTGAGGACATGACATATCATAACCTTGTTGCCGTATTCTCCGACAACACTTACAAGTTCTTTCATTTCCGCTTTGTTTACTGCAAAAGGTTTTTCAAGAAGCATATCATAACCTTTTTTTAACAGTGGAATTGATGTTTTTACATGGTCTTTATCCATAGTGCCATTGATAATAACATCAGCAAATTTTTCACGTTTTGCAAGTTCATCTGAATCCTTAAAGCAATTCTCTTGTGGTATCCCATATTTTTCTATAGCCTCACGAGTTCTGAATTCGTCAGGCTCTGCAATTCCTACAATTTTAAGTTCATCGGGGTGATCAAGAGAATAGTCTGCATAAATGAATGCTCTGTGACCACCGCCTACGATTATGGCTGTGATAGGTTTCTTACTCATAACAACAATATATTCCTTTCGGATTACATATTTATAATTGAAATATCATGATTTGTGTATGGAATGAATTTTTCAATAATATCAGATGTTTTTATTTTTAATGTTGAAGTATTCATGCACGGATGACAACCGATATATTCATTTTTTAATAAATCTGAATCAATTGCTACTGTGACAGAGCAATTACTATCGTTAATCAATCCAAGAATACTGACTGAACCCGGAGACACTGCAAGATATGTCATCAATTCGCTGTCTGATGCAAAAGACAGTCTGCTGGAATTAATCTGTTTTGAAATTTTTCCGGATTCAAATTTCTTATCACTGTTTAGCAGAAGCAGGCAATATATATTTTTTCTGTTATTTGTCAAAAAAAGGTTTTTGCAAATTGACACATCTAAATATTTTTCTATTACATGGCAATCATAAATAGTATTTGCTGCTGTATGGTCGATTCTGAGAAATTTTATCCCTAATTGTGACAATGAATCATATGTCTTTTCTTCAATTGGAGTTCTTTTGTCAATTGGACGGCAGTCATATATCGTTTTATAAACTTCAATACTCAAAGAATCACCTGTAAGACTGATTTTGCAAGAGCATATTAGCACAAATACATTTATAATTCAACACTTTTTTTATAAATTAATAAAATAAATTCTGCACCTGAGTTTTAAACAGGTGCAGAAATTTGCAATGATTTATTCGTTAGCGATTTTCGCTGTTATTTCCTTCATTCTGTCATCAGTTAGCTTGAACTTTGTTGTGAATACTATAAGTGAAAGAGCCATGAGAATCATAGGAAGCACGAGCATCATTACACTGATTGCAGAATGTGCAGCTTCCGGGTTAGCAGAGTGTAAATCACCGTCATAATGTGAAATTGAGAGACCGGAATAGAGAATTATAGTCTGAACAGTGTAAGCCATCTTCTGTAAAAAGCCCTTCATTGAGAATGTGACAGATTCATTTCTGTAACCCATTTTGTATTCTCCGTAGTCAACGATATCAGCAAGAAATACTGTCTGTGATACGAACATTGAGGCTGTACCTATCTGTGCAAGCAGATAGAATATGCTCATGCCGGTAACGCTTGCAGCAACCTGACCTGATATGAACATTCCGAGATATCCGGCCATAGCAAGTGAAAGTGAGAATTGATATGTTCGTCTTCTGGATGTAAATTTCATCATAATCGGAATAACGGCGAGACCGAGAATTGAACCTACAGCACCGAAGGTGTTAAATCCACTTTGCTGACTGCTGTCACCTATGACAACATCAAAATAGTAAGTACCTACGCCTGAAATCATGTAGAAACCTGCATTGGAAAGCATTGCAAAAACAATAAAAACCCTAAGCTGGTCGTTATTTTTTATAACGGAAAAAATCTTTTTGAATGAAAATTTCTCTCCGGACGGAGTTCTGTGTTTTTCCTTTGTTGTACCTACACTTATTGATGAAAAAATAACAAGGCCTATTGCACAAACGAGTGAGAGAACTGTGAATGTCCGTTTATCATATACAGCTTCGCCTGTATTCGGGTCAAGTGTTACGCTTACAATGCCCATAAGTATGGGGGCACCGATTGATACGATACCTTGTCCGAGTCCGGAAAATGCACGTGCAATCGTTGCAATAAGACTACGCTGCTTTGCATCATTTGTGAATGACGGAACCATTGACCAGTAGGGAATATCAGCAAGAGTATTTGTCATTCCCCAAAATACATACATAAATGCTATGTAAACATAAAGAGAAGTGCCTGACAGACCAAATATATTATTGAAAAGCAATGCTAAAACAACTGCATTTGACAGTGTGCCTATGAGTATCCACGGTCTGTATTTACCCATCTTAAACTTGCTGTTATCAACAATTGTTCCCATCATAGGATCGTTGATGCCGTCCCATATTCTTGCAAGCGGTGTAAGAATGAGTAAGAAGTTTGAACTTAATTTTAATACGTCGGTAAGATACTTATTAAGATATGAATAAAACATACCGTAACTTAAGTCAAGACCGACTGCTCCGACACCGTAACCAAAATAACTTAATATTCCGCTTTTTTTCTCTTTGGTTTGTTTTGCCATAAAAGCACCTCCTAAAACCTTAATACTCATATTATAATAATTTTACAATATTATCAAGTGTTTAAAAAAAATTTTTCAACTTTTATTCTCCGTCTTGTAATTTTAATTTGTTTAGTTTATAATAAATTAAATTAAGGTGGTTTACTATGTTTTTAAATAAATTATTCGGAAAATACAAGTTTATAACTATGTGGATTATTCTTGCAGTTTTGTTGGCTTCTCTTGTAGGCGTTATTCTTCATTTTTTTGTTCTCCCCGGTGAAAGCACATCAGAAATTGAGACAACATCTCATAGGACTGCTGAAACACATGTTGATGAAGGTGTTTTGTCCGGTGACAGCACTTTTTTAGTCGTTTGTACGGATGATGCCGGTGGTGTTGCTTTTATGCTTTTGGCAGATTTTAAAATCTATTCACAGTCTATTGTTATTACTCCGTTGTCTGAAAACACCGCAACAGATAACGGAAAGTCATATGGAGAATGCTATTCTTACGGAGGAATTAATCTTCTGGAGAGCTGTGTTGAGAGTGTAAGAAGTATAAATATTGACCGTTACGCAGTTATCAATAAGTCAGGAATAAGCAAACTGACAGATCTCATGGGAGAGGTTTCTTTATACGCACAGGAGGATTTCTCGTATGAAAGCTCTGATAAGACTTACGAGGTAAGTATGGGCAACAATGAAATGGGTGCAGATATGCTTTACACCTATTTATTGCTTATTTCAAATAAAGCTGAAGGTGAGCAGAAGGTCGCTGAACTCGTTTGCAAGATAATAAATTTCTATATTTCTGATATTGATGCTCAAGATGCTTCGGAGTTATTTGGAGACGTTACCAATTGTTTTACTACCAATGTTACAATTTCAGACTATTACACTGCTAATGCCGACATTGAGTATCTACTCAACAACGGTGTAAGTTGTGTTATATCAAATGATGTTGAAAGCTGATGAAAAATAAAAATACACTAAAAAAATGGATTGTTTTTACTTTTGCATTAGTAATCGTGATGATTTCATGCTTATTTTCCGCAAAGAGTATCGGCATAGAAAAAATCGAAGCATATTTTTCTGTTTTTGAATATCCTACTGATTTTACTTCTGATAAACTACCTTTTTCAATCCACAACTATAATACGCTATCTGATATTGAAAAAAAAGCATATATTTGTATTTTCAATAACATTGAATCTCATCCTGAATATATAAAAATTCCTGAACTGACAAAAGAAGAGTTTAATAATGTTTATTTTGCCGTTAAAAATGACAATCCTGATATGTTGTGTTTTAATGACTCATGTACGATGGTTCTTTTTTGGTCTGCCTGCTTTGTTCAACCTTCTTATGATAATTCAGTAGACGAATGTAATCAGAAAAGGGAAGTATTGCTGAAAAAAGTTGAATCTGTGGTAAGTGAAATGCCGGAGTTTAATGATGATTTCAGCAAGGAACTGTATATTCATGATTATATTATTTCCAACTGCTCATATCGTGAATCTTCTTTATCTTCAACTGCATACGGTTGCCTTATTGAAGGTGAGGCGGTTTGCTCAGGATATTCCAGAGCTGCAATGCTGCTTCTTAATGCAGTTGAAATTGATTCAAAATTGGTTGCAGGCATAGGACATTCCCCCTCACAAGGTGAAATAAGTCATATGTGGAATATCGTCTGGATAGAAAATGAGTCGTATCATTTGGATGTAACATGGGATGATCCGGACTCAAAAGAAACTGAAATGATTTCTCATCTATACTTCAATCTGTCTGATGTTGACATATCTTATGATCATTCAGATTTTGATACTGATGTATCTTGTTCATCGGATAAATATAACTATTTTGTTTATAATAGTCTTTATTTTGATTCATATTCGCAAGAAACCGTTGATACGATAAAGCTGAAGCTGCTTAATAATATCACAAACGGTATAAATTATGTTGAATTTGAATTTTCAGACAGTGAAGCGTACAAAATTGCTGTTGAAGCGTTAATTGATGATAATTCTCAGTATTCTGATATATATGATATTTTAAAATATTTACTGAAATATGTAGCAGATAAGGTTGATATCTCTCATATCAATTTTTCCTGCGACGATAATAAAAAATACATCAAAATGATGTTTGATTTTCTTTAAAAGGACTGTTTATTTGTGGATAGTGAAAAAATAAAAAATGCTGTAAGAGATATTCTTGAAGCAATAGGTGAAGACCCTGATAGAGAGGGGCTTGTTGAGACTCCTGCAAGAGTAGCTGCTATGTATGAAGAGATTTTTTCCGGCATTGCAGATGACCCGAAAAAATACATGAAGATATTTAACGAAACCGATAACGATGAAATCGTTGTAGTACGTGATATACCGCTGTATTCAATGTGTGAACATCATTTGCTTCCTTTTGTCGGCAAAGCACATATTGCATATATACCCTCAAACGGTAAAGTTATTGGTCTTTCAAAGCTTGCAAGGATTGTTAATTCGTTTGCTAAAAGACCTCAGCTGCAGGAACGAATAACATCACAGGTTGCAGATTTCCTTGATGAAGAGTTGCATCCTTTGGGTGTCGCTGTTGTTGTTGAGGCTGAGCATCTTTGTATGACAATGAGAGGTGCACGTGCAGCAGGTGCTGTAACTCAGACGTCGGCTCTTAGAGGAATTGCTAAAAGCGATGCCAGAACCCGATCTGAAATTATGGCTTTGCTGAAAGGTTAAGGTGTGTATTATGTTGAAAAAATCAGTTGCAGTTTTTTTGATTGTAAGTCTGTTTTTTACTTTTTCCGCTTGTGCTTCAAATGATAGCGATTATTACACTGCCGATGACGGAACTGAGTATATGGTTTACAGAAATTCTGATGGTAATATTGTTATAAATGACAGCGGAAAGCTGCTTGTATACTCATTGAATGAGAATAACAAGCGAATTAAAGCTGATTCAGGAGAATATATTACTGAATATGTCAGCTTTAACGGACAGGTTGTTTCCGGTGGTGTTGTTGAAACAGCAGAACTTCGTTTTAACTTACCCAATAATTTCGTTGAGAGTCGTGAAAATCCGGGATATTTTTATTATGATGCTTATGACGGTGCGATTTTTGTTGATTATTATGCAAGCGGTATAGATCTACATATTCAGTCACTTGAAGATAATTGTGAAGATTTGCTTGAAGGCTTTGGCAGTGAGGTCTTTTCTTATGAAAAGTATACTGTAACAATAAACGGTATTGAATGTACTGCTTTCAGTCAGCTTTCAATAACTTCAGAATATTATAAAAACGCATTCTTTTATTTTATTCCCTATGATACAGGTTATTATGTAATTAACTGTAATGTTAATACTGATTATAGGAATAAGGTTGATTTTGACTCGTTTGCTGAGTCTATTGAATTGAAGGAATATTGATTTGTGATTGATCGTGGCAGCAGCTTTTTTAGTTGCTGCTTTTTTTTGAGAAAGTTTGAGCTAAATCTTTCAATTTTAATGTATTTGTGGTATACTAAATTAGTAAATACAGAAATAAGTGTCATAAACCATTTTTTAACAGTGGATATTTATTAATCTAAAAGGAATAGTGAGGTGTTAAAGCTGTCATGGAGCATTTTGAATTAGTATCACCATATAAACCCACAGGTGATCAGCCTGAAGCTATAAAGAAGTTAACAGAAGGCATCCAAAATGGCTTAAAAGAGCAGGTTTTGTTAGGTGTTACGGGTTCCGGAAAAACATTTACAATGGCTAATATCATTGAAAAAGTCAACAGACCGACTTTAATTCTTGCACATAATAAGACTCTGGCAGCACAGCTCTGTTCCGAATTTAGAGAGTTTTTTCCAAATAATGCCGTTGAGTATTTTGTAAGCTACTATGATTATTATCAGCCGGAGGCGTATATTCCGACTACTGATACCTATATTGAAAAGGATTCCGCTGTTAATGATGAAATTGATCGTCTGCGTCATTCCGCAACGTCAGCTCTTGCTGAAAGACGTGATGTTATTATTGTTGCGAGTGTTTCTTGCATATATTCGTTAGGTGACCCAATTGACTACAAAAGCATGGTCATATCTCTTCGGCAGGGGATGGAAAAAAACCGTGATGATCTGATTTCAAAGCTTGTTGAATTGCAATATGAACGAAATGATATTAATTTTATAAGAAATAAATTCAGAGTACGTGGTGATATTGTAGAGATTTTTCCTGTTTATACATCCGAAGTTGCAGTCAGAGTTGAATTTTTTGGTGACGAAATCGATAGAATAAGTGAATTTAATCCTGTTACGGGTAATGTTATAAATGTAATATCTCATGTTGCAATTTATCCCGCATCTCATTATGTTGTTTCAAGAGAAAAGATGGAAAAAGCAATTAATGAAATTTATCTTGAAATGATTGAACAGGTTAAGATTTTTGAATCACAAGGAAAACTTCTTGAAGCACAGCGAATCAAGCAAAGAACCGAATATGATATTGAGATGCTCCGTGAAACAGGTTTTTGTAAAGGGATTGAGAATTATTCAGCTATAATGTCAGGCAGAAAAAGCGGAACTCCACCATTTACCCTGATTGACTATTTTCCGGATGATTTTCTTCTTTTTGTTGATGAATCTCATGTTACGCTTCCGCAGGTCAGGGCAATGTATGGTGGTGACAGATCTAGAAAAGACACACTTATAAGCTTTGGTTTCAGACTGCCTTCAGCTTATGACAATAGACCTCTTACTTTTGATGAGTTCTATGAAAAAATCGGACAAAAAATATTTGTAAGTGCGACCCCCGGTGATTTTGAACTATCAAAAAGTGATAATATCTCCGAACAGGTTATACGTCCTACGGGACTCCTTGATCCGGATATATCCGTAAGACCGGTTGACGGACAGATTGAAGATCTGATTTCCGAAATAAACACTCGTGTAGATAAAAAAGAGCGTGTACTTGTAACTACTCTTACTAAAAAGATGGCGGAAAGTCTTACTGACTATCTTACTGATTACGGTATAAAAGTAAGATATATGCATTATGATATCGATACCATAGAGCGAATGGAGATAATTCGTGATCTGCGTCTTGGAGAATATGATGTTCTTGTAGGTATAAATCTGCTCAGAGAAGGTCTTGATATTCCTGAGGTTTCGCTTGTCGCCATTCTTGATGCAGACAAGGAAGGTTTTCTGCGTTCTGAACGTTCACTGATTCAGACAATCGGCAGAGCTGCACGAAATTCAGAAGGCACTGTTATTATGTACGCTGATACTGTTACTCCTTCAATGGAAAATGCAATAAGAGAAACTCTTCGAAGAAGAGAGAAACAGATGCAGTACAATCGTGAACATGGAATCACTCCAAAAACAATCGTTAAGCCCGTTCATGATGTGATTGAAATCAGTTCAAAATCGGAAGTTGATTCGACATCCGGCAAAAAACTTTCTAAGAAGGATAAGATTGAGCTGATTGAAAAACTTACAAAAGAGATGAAGGCTGCTGCAAAAATTCTTGAATTTGAACATGCTGCTTATCTCAGAGATAAGATTGAAAAGCTGAAGCAGGAGATATAAATGGCACAAAAAAATATTATCGTTAAAGGTGCGAGAGAGCATAATCTTAAAAATATAGATATTGAAATTCCGAGAAATAAGCTTGTTGTTTTTACGGGGTTGTCAGGCTCAGGTAAATCTTCACTTGCCTTTGATACTATTTATGCAGAAGGTCAAAGAAGATATGTTGAGTCACTGTCATCGTACGCAAGAATGTTTTTAGGACAAATGGATAAGCCGAATGTAGATTCAATCGACGGGCTGTCACCTGCAATTTCCATAGATCAAAAAACTACTTCAAAAAACCCAAGATCAACAGTTGGTACTGTAACTGAAATTTATGATTACCTCAGACTGTTGTATGCAAGGATAGGTATTCCGCATTGTCCTGTCTGCGGAAAAGAAATCAAACAGCAGACTGTTGATCAGATTGTTGATAATGTTCTGAAAATGGAGCCGGGAACAAAAATTCAGGTTCTTGCTCCGATAATAAAGGCAAAAAAGGGGACGCATCAAAAGGAGCTTGAGAGTGCGAAGAAGTCAGGATATGTGCGTGCCCGAATTGACGGTAATTTGTATGATCTTAGTGAAGATATTTCACTTGAAAAAAATATAAAACATACAATTGAAATAATTATTGACAGATTGGTTATAAAAGATTCGATCAGAAGCCGTTTGGCCGATGCTGTAGAGCTGGCATCGAAGCTTGCTCAGGGTGTTGTACTTATTGCTCTGCCTGAGGGTGAGGAGATTTTGTTCTCATTAAATTATGCTTGTCCGGAACATGGTATCAGTATTGATGAATTGTCACCAAGAATGTTCTCTTTTAACAATCCGTTCGGAGCCTGTCCTACTTGTACGGGTTTGAGCTTTTTTATGCATGTAGATCCGTTGCTTGTTATTCCTGATAAGAAAAAATCAATCCGTGACGGTGCAATTAAAGCACCGGGATGGACAAAAGCTGATTATTCATCTATTGCAAAAATGTATTTTGATGCTCTTGCTGAAAAATATGATTTTTCCGTTGATGAGCCTGTTGAAAATTTTTCTGAAAAAGCTATTGATGCACTGCTTTACGGAACAAAAGGTGAAAAACTGATAATGCATCGTGCTACTGCATACGGAAGCGGTAATTATAATGCTGAGTTTGAAGGTATAATAAATAACCTCGAACGCAGATATAAAGAAACAACTTCCGATTGGGCAAGAAGTGAAATTGAGCAAGTTATGACTGCCTGCGAATGTCCGACTTGCAAAGGTTCAAGACTAAAAAAAGAAGTTCTTGCTGTCACGGTAGGCGAAATAAATATTGATGAATTCTGTCGTATGTCGGTAAAAAAAGAAATTGAATTTATCAACAACTTAACTTTTTCGGAAAGAGAACGAATCATTGCGGATCAGATTATAAAGGAGATTCAATCAAGGCTTAACTTTTTATGTTCTGTCGGATTGGATTATCTCACACTGTCTCGAGCTGCAGGTACTCTTTCCGGCGGTGAAAGTCAACGTATACGTCTTGCAACTCAAATAGGCTCATCCTTGATGGGGGTACTGTATATTTTGGACGAACCCAGCATAGGTCTTCATCAGAGAGATAATGATAAGCTTCTTGAAACACTTAGAAATTTGCGTGATGTTGGTAACACTTTAATTGTTGTCGAGCATGATGAGGATACTATGTATGCTGCTGATTATATTGTTGATATCGGTCCCGGTGCCGGAATACACGGCGGAGAAGTTGTTTGTACAGGTGATGCTGAAAAAATAAAAAAATGCAAAAAATCAATTACCGGTCAGTATCTCAGCGGAATAAGAAAAATTCCTGTTCCGTCACACAGGCGTAAAGGTAACGGATATACTCTTTCGGTTATTGGGGCAAATGAAAACAACCTTAAAAATATTAATGTTGATATTCCGCTTGGCGAGTTTGTCTGTGTTACCGGTGTTTCAGGATCCGGCAAATCCTCACTTGTTAATGAAATTTTATACAAAAAACTGGCAGCTGAGCTCAACGGTGCGAAGAAATTTGCAGGAAAGCACACTGCTATTAAAGGTATTGAGCACCTTGACAAAGTTATCAATATTGATCAGTCACCTATCGGCAGAACACCCAGATCAAATCCTGCAACATATACAGGTGTCTTTACAGATATCCGTGAACTGTTTGCTCAGACACAAGATGCAAAAATTAAGGGCTATTCCGCAGGTAGATTTTCGTTTAATGTGTCCGGAGGCAGATGTGAAGCTTGTCAAGGCGACGGTATTGTAAAAATAGAAATGCATTTTCTGTCTGATGTCTATGTGCCCTGTGAAGTTTGTAAGGGTGCCAGGTACAACAGGGAAACACTTGATGTAAAATATAAAGGCAAGAGTATTTATGATGTTCTTGAAATGACTGTTGAGGAAGGTCTGCAGTTTTTTGATGCCCAGCCTAAAATTAAACGTAAATTGAAAACTCTGTTTGATGTGGGGCTTGGTTATGTAAAAATCGGACAACCCGCAACGACTCTTTCAGGAGGCGAAGCTCAAAGGGTTAAGCTTGCTACAGAGTTATCAAGACGACCTACTGGAAGAACTGTATATATACTTGATGAACCGACAACAGGACTTCATACTGCTGATGTTCACCGTCTTGTCGATATTCTCCACAAGCTTGTTGACTCGGGCAATTCTGTTATTGTTATTGAACACAATCTTGATGTCATAAAGTGTGCTGATTATATTATTGATTTAGGTCCGGAAGGCGGTGACGGCGGCGGCGAATTGGTTGCAGTGGGAACCCCGGAAGATGTTGTGAAGGTAGAAGATAGTTATACCGGACAATATCTCAAAAAATACTTGAAATGACGAAGTTTTGATGTGCATAAATAAGAATAAAATGTCACTAAACTATTGACACCGAAGATATACTTTGTTATAATAAATAAAAATCTCTGATTCGGTTATCCGGCAGACAAATATGTTTATTTGGGTTCTGCCATTTGTTTGGCGGAACCTTATTTTGAGCCGATTCGGAAAACGGTGGTATTATGTCAATTCTATACAGCGGTGCAACGATTTATTCTGATAATGAGTTAAAAAAAGCAGATATTCTTGTTGAGAACGGAAGCATTGTTTCCGTAGGCGATGCTATTGATTTTTTTAGCGGTGAAGTTGTTGATTGCAGCGGCAAATATATTTTTCCCGGTTTTATTGATGTGCATGTGCATTTCAGAGAGCCGGGCTTTTCTTATAAAGAGACTATAAAAACAGGCTCACAAGCAGCAGCACACGGCGGATACACAGCAGTTTGTACAATGCCGAATCTTAATCCTACACCCGATTGTTATGCGAATCTTAAACAGCAGCTTGAGCTTATTGAACGAGACAGCTTCATAAATGTCTATCCATACGGTACAATCACTGTCGGACAGAAAGGCGAACAGCTTGCTGATATGGAGTCTGTGGCAAATGATGTAATCGCATTTTCGGACGACGGCAGAGGTGTTCAGAGTGATGATATGATGTTGTCAGCTATGACCGAAGCAAAAAAATGCGGAAAAATGATAGTTGCTCATTGTGAAGTTAATGATTTGCTTGAGGGAGGATATATACATAAAGGTGCTTATGCCGAAAAACATGGTCACAAAGGTATCTGTTCTGAAAGTGAATGGAAACAGATTGCAAGAGATATAGAGTTGGTGAAAAAAACCGGCGTTGCGTATCATGTATGCCATATATCCACTAAGGAAAGTGTTGATATAATCAAAAACGCCAAAAGTGAAGGTGTTAACATAACCTGTGAAACGGGTCCTCATTATCTTGTAATGAATGATTCGATGCTACAGGAAGACGGAAGATTTAAAATGAATCCTCCCATACGCAGCGAAGCTGACAGGCTTGCTTTGGTTGAAGGTATCAAAGATGGTACAATTGATATGATAGCAACTGATCATGCTCCTCATTCCGATCAAGAGAAGGGTAGGGGGCTTGAAAAATCTCTCATGGGTATTGTTGGTCTCGAAACTGCATTTCCTGTTATGTATACCGATCTTGTTTTAAATGGCGTTATTACTCTTGAAAAGCTTATTTCACTGATGTCAATAGTTCCTGCTGATAGATTTGGCTTAAAATCAGGCTTAATTGAAGGGAATTGTGCAGATTTTTGTGTTTATGATCTTAATGAAGAGTATGAAATTGATCCCGAAAAATTCCTTTCTATGGGAAAATCAACACCTTTTGCAGGAAAAGTTGTAAAAGGAAAGTGTTGCATGACTGTTTGTTCGGGAAATATTGTGTATAAGGATTTATGATATGAATAATGTAATTTTTACTGTTGTTTCTAATGAAAAGCTGACTGATAGTGTATATAAAATGGTTCTTTGCGGTGATACATCTGCAGTAACAGCAAGCGGTCAGTTTATTAATATTCAGCTTGTCGGACACTATTTGAGACGTCCTATCTCAATTTTTGACTGCAATGAAAACGAACTTTCAATAATATATAAAGTAGTTGGTGTCGGCACTGAACAGATGTCTAAAATGGTAAGCGGAGAGAAACTTGATTGCCTTGTAGGTCTCGGTAATGGCTTTGATTTATCTGTATCAGGGGACAAGCCTGTTGTTATCGGGGGCGGTGTTGGTGTACCTCCCATGTTTTACCTTGCTAAAAAGCTTATTGCTCAAGGCAAAAAGGTGACTGCCATACTCGGTTTTAATAAGGCTGATGAGATTTTCTGTAAGGAGGATTTTGAAGCTATCGGAGCAGATGTTATTGTTGCTACTGCTGACGGAAGTATTGGTGTTAAGGGCTTTGTAACGGATGCACTTAAAAATGTTGATTATACCTATTTTTACACCTGCGGTCCTGAACCAATGCTTAAAGCCGTGTATAATCAGTCTTCTACATCAGGTCAGTTGAGTTTTGAAGAAAGAATGGGCTGTGGTTTTGGTGCCTGCATGGGCTGCTCATGCAAAACTAAATATGGAAATAAGCGAATTTGTAAAGACGGTCCGGTGCTTGTTAAGGAGGAGATAATATGGTAAATACAAAAGTTAATTTAAGTGGGCTTTGGCTCGACAACCCTATTATCCCTGCAAGCGGAACATTTGGATTCGGATATGAATTTGCTGAGCTATATGATATAAATATTCTCGGTAGTTTTTCCTTTAAGGGGACAACAAAAGAGCCTCGTTTCGGCAATCCAACACCAAGAATAGCTGAATGTTATTCCGGAATGATTAACTCTGTAGGTCTTCAGAATCCTGGCGTTGATAAAGTTATAGCTGAAGAGTTGCCAAAGCTTAAAAAGTGCTTTAATAAGCCTGTTGTCGCTAATGTAAGTGGTTTTTCACTTGATGAATATGTTTATACCTGTGAAAAGATTGATAAGGAAGATCAGGTTGGCATCATTGAAATAAATATTAGTTGTCCCAATGTCCACGGAGGTGGAATGAGCTTCGGAACATCCGCAGAATCGGCGGCGGAAGTAACAAAAGCAGTTAAAACTGTCACAACCAAACCTGTTTATGTTAAGCTTAGCCCGAATGTTACAGATATTGTGTCGATCGCTAAAGCTTGTGAGGAAGCAGGTGCTGACGGTATTAGCATGATCAATACGCTTATGGGCATGAGAATAGATCTCAAAACGAAAAAACCTGTTGTTGTAAATAAATCCGGAGGTTATTCCGGTCCTGCAATATTCCCGGTTGCTGTTTCAATGGTTTATAAAGTCTATGAAGCGGTAAATATCCCGATAATTGGTATGGGGGGCGTTTCTACAGCAGAAAATGTTATTGAAATGATGCTTGCCGGTGCAACTGCGGTTGAAGTTGGTGCTGCAAATCTTATCGACCCCTTTGCAAGCAAAAAAATCGTGGAAAATTTACCTGCAGCAATGCAAAAATACGGAATTAATGATTTAAATGATATAATAGGAGGCGCTCACTAATGGGTAAAGATGTTATTATCGCTTGTGATTTCGCAAGCAAAGAGAGTTGTTTGAATTTTCTTGATAATTTTCAGGAAGAAAAACCTTTTGTAAAAATCGGGATGGAGCTTTTTTATGCAGAAGGTCC
Organism: uncultured Eubacteriales bacterium; assembly: GCA_964454355.1. Classification (GTDB taxonomy): domain Bacteria; phylum Bacillota; class Clostridia; order Oscillospirales; family Acutalibacteraceae; genus UBA1081. The sequence goes on from CAYVTA010000003.1 coordinate 39,746, forward strand.
TTCGATTGTAAAGGAAATTAAATCAAGAGGTCACAAGATTTTCCTTGATTTAAAGCTTCACGATATTCCAAACACCGTAAAAAAATCAATGGCTGTTCTTTCATCCCTTGATGTTGATATGTGTAATCTTCATGCTGGCGGAACGATTGCTATGATGGAAGCCGCAATTGAAGGTCTCACAAGACCTGATGGCACAAGACCTATTCTTCTTGCTGTTACTCAGCTTACATCAACAAGTGAAGAAAGAATGAAAACAGATCTTCTCATTGATAAGCCTATTGATGAGGTTGTTACACACTATGCGATGAATGCGAAGAAAGCCGGACTTGACGGTGTTGTGTGTTCTCCTCTTGAAGCCGAGAAAGTACATGGTGTATGCGGAACTGATTTTTATACTGTAACACCCGGAATCAGATTTGCTGACGGTGACATTGGAGATCAGGTCAGAGTTACTACTCCCGAAAAAGCAAAAGAAATCGGTTCGGACTATATCGTTGTTGGCAGACCTGTTACAGCGGCTGAAGATCCTGTAGCTGCATACAGAAGATGTATTAAAGAATTTGTTGGTTAAAAAGAACCTGTTGTTAATTGTAATTATTGAAAGGATTGATAAATTATGCAAAAAAAAGTAGCAAAAGCATTATTGTCCATTGGTGCAGTATTCTTCCGTCCCGAAGAGCCTTTTACATGGGCAAGCGGAATCAAAAGCCCCGTATACTGCGATAACAGACTTATTCTCACGGCACCTGAACACAGAGTAACTGTTGAAACAGCAATTGCTGAAACAGTAAAGAAAGAATATCCTGAATGTGAGGTTCTTATGGGAACAAGCACAGCAGGTATCGCTCATGCAGCAATAGCCGCTCATCTTCTTGATATGCCCATGGGATATGTTCGTTCAGGTAATAAAGACCACGGCAGACAGAACAGAATTGAAGGCAAGCTCGAAAAAGGTCAGAAAGTCGTTGTTGTTGAAGACCTTATCTCAACAGGCGGTAGCGTTATTGATGTTGTTGATGCTCTTCGTGATGTCGGTGCTGAAGTTCTTGGTATTGTCAGCATATTCACTTATGGCATGCAGAAAGGCATAGACAGGCTTGCAGCTGCAGATGTTAAGAATGTAAGCCTTACTAATTTTGATGTAATCGCTGAGGTTGCTGCAGAAGAGGGATACATTAAGCCTGAAGATATTGCAAAACTCATTAAGTTTAGAAATAATCCTTCTGACGAAAGCTGGATAGGTGCTGCAGAATGAGAAATCTTATAGATATTCTTGAATTATCAACTGCTGAAATTGATGAATTAATAACTATTGCAAAGGATATTATTGCAAATCCCTCTGCATATTCTGAAAAATGCAAAGGAAAGAAGCTTGCAACACTATTTTATGAACCCTCAACAAGAACAAGACTTAGTTTTGAAGCTGCAATGTATGAATTAGGTGGAAATGTCTTGGGATTCTCTTCGTCTGACAGTTCGTCCGCATCAAAAGGCGAGAGTGTTGCCGATACAGTTCGTGTAACAAGCGGCTATGCTGATATAATTGCGATGCGTCACCCTAAAGAGGGTGCACCACTTGTTGCATCTATGCATTCACTTGTACCCATTATCAATGCCGGTGATGGTGGTCATAATCATCCTACGCAGACACTTACGGATTTGTTGACTATTCACAGAGAAAAGGGTAGATTTGAAAATTTAACGATTGGACTTTGCGGAGATTTGAAGTTTGGCAGAACTGTCCATTCACTTATCGGTGCTATGTCAAGATACAATAATGTTAAGTTTGTTCTCATTTCTCCTGATGAATTGAAAATTCCGGGTTATATTAAACAGGATGTGCTTGATAAGAACAATATTGAATATGTTGAGACAAAGAGTCTCGAAGATGCTATTCCGGAGCTTGATATTCTTTATATGACTCGTGTACAGCGTGAAAGATTCTTTAACGAGGATGATTATATCCGTCTGAAAGATACATATATTCTTAATTCAAAGAAACTGAAAAAAGCTAAGAGTGATCTTTCAATCCTTCATCCGCTTCCCAGAGTAAATGAAATTGCAGTTGAGATTGATGGTGACCCAAGAGCTTGTTATTTTGAACAAGCTCTTAACGGTAAATACATAAGAATGGCTCTTATACTTAAATTGTTGGGGGTGGAGTAAGATGATTGTAAATCCTATTAAAGACGGCGTCGTACTTGATCATATAAGGCCGGGTTGTGCAATGACCATCTATAATGCCCTAAACCTTGATAAATTAGGTTGTCAGGTTGCTCTTATCAAAAATGCTGACAGCGTAAAAATGGGAAAAAAAGACATTTTGAAAATATGTGAGCCTATTGACATTAATCTTGATGTTTTGGGATATCTTGATCCCGGAATTACAGTCAGCATTATCAGTGACGGAAAAGTTGTTCAGCGTAAGCATCTTTCTCTGCCTGAGAAAATCGAGGGTGTTATAAAGTGTTCTAATCCCAGATGTATCACATCTGTGGAGCAAGAACTGCCAAATATTTTTAAGCTCACTGATAAAGAAAATCGTGTTTACAGATGCATTTATTGCGAATCAAAGCATAAAAGTCAAGGCGATTTAAAATAAGAACCGAGGTTTTCTCGGTTCACAGACTGATGACAAAGTTTATTCCAAAAGGAATGGGCTTTGTTTTTTTTTGTACAAAAGGGAGGACGAGTGGTATAATATACTGAAAAAAGGTGATAAAATGTGCACAATACATTGTTATCTTTTTGCTTTGTATAAAATTTTTAACCCTCGATTCATTAAGAATCGAGGGTTTGTCATCAGTCTGTAGGCTATATCAATTTCTATTGATACAGCCTATTTTTGTTTATTCTTTTGTGATATGTACATCCATCTGTGGGAAAGGAATTTCAATATTTCTCTCCTCAAACAATTTCTTTGCTTTTTCCATCAGATTGAATTTAACATCCCAATAAACATCCGCATTACACCAAACCTTAAGCTGATATGAAACTGCGCTGTCATCAAATGAAGTTAGAACTGCAGTAGGAGCAGGCTCGGAAAGCACATACTCATTTGAAAATGCCGCATCAAGCAACGCTTTTTTCACTTTATCCGAATCGGCAGAATAAGCGGCTGTTATTGAAATATCAACCCTTCTTGTAGGGAATGCATTGTAATCGGTCAGTGTATTTGACGATACTTCACCGTTTGGGATAAGAACCATTTTGTTATCCCCGGTGACTATCTTAGTGTAAAAGATATTTATTGATTTTACAGTACCTTCATAGCCGTCGATTTTAATATAATCTCCTACAACGAAAGGCTTGAATGCAGTTATAATGAATCCACCGGCAATATTTGATAAGCTGTCCTGAAGTGCAAGACCGATAGCCAGAGCACATGAGCTGAGAATTGTAACCATTGAAGTCATCGGTATTCCTATGATGGCTGCAACCGTTATTACAAGGAGTATCTTAAGGAAAATGGTTAAGAAACTTCTCATGAACGATCTTGTTGTAGGTTCCATTTTTGCAAGGAAGGTTCCGTCTTTTATTTTTTTTGAAAAGAAATTTATTGACTTCCATCCAACAATAAGCAAAATAATAGCCAATACGAGGTTAATACCTGCATCTGTAAGGTATTCAATAATTGTATTTTTTATAGTTTCAAATATAGCACCGGCATTACCGATATTTTCACTTACATTTGATAAATCAATATCAGTAAGGTCTATTTCGCCAGTTGCTTCAAATATTGTCATTATATCACCTTGTTAGTAATAAACTTTGATAGTTTTAATTTCAAATGGTCTGAAAGAAACATTCATATCAACAATCTCTGACTGAGTCTCTTCAAGCATATTTGTGAGTTCACACTTCTTTGCACCGGGGAAGGAAAGTGCGGCATTTGTTCTTGTTCCTTCAGCTTCATACATACGGACGATGTATGCATTTTCAGAATCTTCACAAGGTTTTACTGCTTCAACAAAAATATTTGACTGCTCAACACTGCAAAGAGAAGATAATTCATATTTACCCTTAGCCGTGATAACAGGAATATTGAGCATATATGAGGGTCTGATAACGGTGTCTGCACTGAATCCCCCGTTATGAGGAAGTAGTGAGTATGTGCATTTATGAAGACCGTCGTGATCACCAAGTGCATCAGGATGTGTACCGCCTTTGTGAAGTGAAAGTCTCATATTTCCGCCTTCAACAGAGATGCCATATTTGCAATCATTAAGAATTGCAGCACCGTATCTTGACTCAGAAAGGTCTGTATATTTGTGGTTTACAACCTCAAATTTTGCCTGCTCCTCAGAGTTGTTACGTGTAGTGGGTCTCTTAACATGACCAAACTGAATTTCGTGGCGTGCAAAATCTTCACTTATGTTAGTATCAAATGTAGTTTTAAGAAGTCTGTGATCATCCTGCCAATCCATAACAGTATCAAATCTGACCTCAGGGGAGTCAGAAAAGAAAATCATATCCTGTTTGATAGTTGATTTTGCAGAAATTGCATATTCGCTTCTAATAATATAAGCAACATCTCCTGCTGATATTACTTCTTTTGAAACAAGCTTTGATGCATCGTTAAATTTGCTTTGAACATCAACATCTATATCCCAGTTGTCCCATGAAGAGGGGAGATCTTCAGCCATGATAAATGTATTAAGATTGTATCCGTTTCCAACTATTTCTCTGTTGGCAGTTTTGTCTATAAACGAGCAGATGGTTCCGTTTTCTGCAAACTTAACATTTGCAAAAGGTGTTTCAAGCATATCATCATTTACTGTGAATGGAGATTTGTTGTCAGGTGTTCCTTCTTTCATGTTTACAGTAACACTTGACATTGCGGGAATTGTTATACCGCTTACAATCAGTTTTTTATTTCCGTCAAGGTCAGTATAAAGCTGTTGTTTGCAGTCGGCATCAACAATGTATCCGTCATAAGGCATAAATATAGCATCATTTCTGTCAAATGAAAGAGTATTGATAAATGTTACAGTGTTGTCTTCGTCAGAATTGACAATAGCTGCAATCTGTTCGTGTGCATTGTTGATAAGCTCGGTTGTCTGAGCACGACTTTCAACATGAGCTCTTGAAAGACAGGTTCCGGGAAGAATATCATGGAACTGATTTATAAGAAGTGTTTCATAAAGAGGTGCAATTTTTTCGCTTGATGCAGCTTTTCCGTTCTTTCTTGCTTCGTTAACAGTAAGAATTTCAAGATCTCTTAGAGCAAGTTCAGATTTACGATTATTTCTCTTTATAGTGTGCTGATTTGTAAGTGTACCTCTGTGAAGCTCAAGATAAAGCTCGCCTTTATATGTATTTGGATTAACTGCTGTTGCTTCAAGATCTTTCATAAACTCGCTTACTGTCATATGCTTGGATTTACCGACGCCATCAAGATCCTCAATTCTTTTTGCTAATTCAACCATTTCGAACTGAGGTCCGCCGCCTCCGTCACCGAAGCCATAAGACAGAAGTCTCTTGTTTGTGACACTCTTCTGACACATAAGTTCTTTAGTTTCTCTGATCATTGTTGCGGCATCCGGGAAAATGTGTGTTCGGTTGAAATGCGTGAATACACTTGTTCCATCAAGACCTACCCAATTAAAAGTATCATATGGGAATGAATTTGTGTCATTCCATGAGAGTTTTGTAGTGAGAAAATAATCAACACTGCATCCTTTCATGATTTGTGGTATGGCTGCTGAATAGCCGAATGTGTCAGGAAGCCAGAAGCAGTCGGATGTGTAGTCAAAATATTTTCGTGTGAATCTCTGTCCCCAAAGGAACTGACGGATCATAGATTCACCTGATGTAATATTACAGTCACATTCAACCCAAACACCACCGTTAGGCTCGTATCTTCCTTCATGAACTTTTTCTGTTATTCTTTCAAAAAGTTCGGGGTAGTTTTTTCTTATCATGTCTGAGTGGCAGGCAGATGACTGAACAAACATATACTCAGGGTACTGTTCCATAAGGTTAAGAGCATTGGAGTATGTTCTTGTAACTTTCTTTTCAGTTTCACCTACGTGCCAAAGCCAAGCAGTGTCCATATGAGAATGACCTATAATACCAGCAAAAGGTGCGGAATCTTCAGACTTCATAGCAAGAACTGCTTTGAGAGCAGGAGCTGATTTTCTGATACCGTCCATGAATGTGTCGAGATCGGTATCTTCAAGAGCATAATATACGCAATTATGTACTTCATAAAGTGCATTTAAAGCTTTTCCTCGCATAAAGTTGTCTTTATCCAATTTGTTCGCAAGCTGTAAAACTGTCAGAAGATCAAAATAGTACTCCTGAATTTCATAATTCTTTGTACAAATGTCAGCACCGTTATAAAGGAAATTGTAGTTTTTGATGCAAGCATCTTCATAAGGATGACAGCCGGGGTAGTCATGACCGCCGTAATACTCAATTACGATATTAAGGTTATCACCTGCATTTGCACTTTTCTTGATCATATCGCAGTAATGATTGCCATGACCCGTGTATACAATCTTTGTAGCAAATGTACCCATTGTTCTGCCGTTCACAAACAGTAATGCTTCGTAGCCCTCCATATGTGGCTTGATAAAAAGATCTTTACCTGCAAGATTTTCAGGTACAACATAAGAGCTTTTATACCAACTGTACGCATCTTTTCCGTACCATGTTGATCCTCTTTCAACCGGAACAAAAAAGGAATCATCAGGGATCTCGTGAAGCCTGTCCTTTGTTACATATTGTGTAAAGTCGATTGTATCTTGCTTTTCAAAGATCATCGGCTCCAAAAGGTCGGTAAATCTCTTGATTTTGCCAAGAAGCTTGCCAATCTGGGGTTCGTTAAGCATGAAATCACCTCATAAATTTATTTCTTGTTGATTATACATCAATTTAGTTATTTTTTCAATATAAAGATTGAAATTTAAATCATAATAATGTATAATAAATATATGAATATTTACGATTTTGATAATACCATCTATGACGGTGAAAGTATTTGGGATTTCTTTATTGAGTACATAAAAGTAAATCCTGCTTTTATCCGATTTATTCCAAAGGTGATCGTTGCATTTGCTAAATACAAACTTGGAAAAATAACCGTTGAACAGATGAAAAAAGATTATGCTCCGGTTATAAAAAAATGCTACTGTGACTATGATAATTGGGAGGAATTCACAGTAAAATTCTGGGATGAGCATATGCATAAGATCAAGAGCTTTTATAATGATGTCCGAAAAGACAACGACGTTATTCTTACGGCATCTCCGGAGCTCACTATTAATGAAATTGCAAAACGCTTGGGAATAAAGTATGCAGTTTGCTCAAAGATTGATAATAATACAGGAGAGATAACCCGTATCTGTATGCGAGAAAACAAAATTCTTGCACTAAAGGAAGAATTTGGTGAAGATGTTGATATCGACGATTTTTATACCGATTCAATTGCTAATGACGGGTTCTTTGCCGAACACGCAAATAGAGTATTTCTTGTAAAAGGCGATAAAGTAATGCAAATAAAATAGTATTATAGGTGTAAAGCTTTAAGCTTTACACCTATTTTTGTCACTGTAAAGCATTTGTGTTTACAATGATATGCAAACATGTTTCATGTAAAGTTGCAAGACCTTACATGAAAAGTTTTAAGCACAAAATTGTTCAAAACTCTGATGAAAATGTTGAAAAGTGATTTGAAATGTGCAAAAAATGTAAGGTATGCAACTTTACAGCCGGTTTTTGGTATTGAGCATAAATATTTCATTATTTTTTGCTCTTAAAACCGGTTAAATATTCTTTGAACTGTTCTGTATATTCAATGAGCTTAAATCTTATTTCATATTTATCACTTTGTAAAACAACAGACTGCTCCTTGTCAGTAAAAACTGATTCAATTATTTCATTATCAGTTGCTTCTGTTGCAGGAAGACAAAGAGATGGAAACATAACACACCACCAATTTTTTCCGTTCCCTTCGCCAATAATAATTTTTAACGCAAGATATTTTCCGGCAGGAAGTGTTACAGAGTTGTCATATACTCTTGTTGAAAAGTATTCAGTTTCAATTGTGGCTTTTACATTGTATTTATATCCATTTTCACTTATTGTTTTTTCAGCAATCTCAGTTAAATTTTCTAATTGCGGTATTATTAACTCTTTTGCTTTTTCAGGGGTAATTGTTCCGTTAAAGATTTCAGGGCATTGGGCTAAAATCGCATCTCTTACTTTAAGTTTTAATGACTGATCTTCCTGGGAATCGGAGTTTGCTATAATATGAAGTCTTATAACATCGTCTCGTATTGTTTGGCATGAATATGCAAATGATGATATGTTATAAAACAGTAAAAAAGCCAGACTTATTATTACGGCAATCGTCAAGTTTCTGTTTTTTTGTGTTTTTGTCATGTTTAATATCCTTTCATAAAAAATAACCGTCTGTCAGATAAATGATGGACGGTTATATTCAAAGATATTCATTTTATTCAATTATTTCAATAGATTTTTGAACTGGTTTAGCTTCAAAAACATATTCAAATCTACATTTCAATTCTGATGCACATTTTTTTGCATCAGTTTCCTTTTCAAAAATACCAAAAACAGCAGCACCGCTGCCGGTCATCATAGAAAGTGAGGCATTGTGATTTCTCATTATAGATTTAATTTTAACTCTATCGCTGACCTCTACAACTTGTTCAAAAACATTTGCAGCTTTGTTGCACATGTTTTTTAAATCTTGCTGTGTTGCTGCAAAAAGAAATCCCTCGTTGTCCGGGTGTCGTATCCATTCGGCTGAATCAAAATTGGAATAAGCCTCTTTGGTAGAAACTCCCTGTTTTGGTTTTACAATAACCATATGGCACTCCGGCAGATTCGGGAGCTTCGCCATCACTTCACCTTTATTAAGGCAAAGCCTTGTTCCTCCTGCAATGCAGAATGGTACGTCGGCACCAACCTGTTCACCTATTGCATACAATTCATCATTTGTTAATTTGTTATTAAACAGAATATTAAGTCCTTTAATAACAGCTGCTGCGTCTGCACTTCCGCCTGCCATTCCTGCTTGAGTGGGAATGACCTTATCTATATGTATGTTGGCACCGTGCTCAGTGTCACCTATGTGTTTAAAAAAATATTCTGCTGCCTTGTAGGCAGTATTTTTGTTGTTTACCGGAATATAGGGAAGTGAACAGGAAAGCTTTATTTTAGCGCTGTCATTTAATTTTATTGTAACTGTGTCGTATAGTCCTACAGATTGCATTACAGTGTAAATGCTGTGATATCCGTTTTGAAGAACAGCAGTTAAATCAAGAAGAAGATTCACTTTTGCCGCCGCTTTTATTTTAATTTCCATGTGCACACGCTCCTCAAGGTTATTTTAACCTCTTTTGTTAAATTTTTCAATATTTTTTTAATAAATTATTGTAATAGAACAAAATTTATGGTAAAATTATCAACACGATTTTTTTGTTTTGGTGGTAGATATGGTTTATAAAAATATGGTAGATACTCACACTCACACAGATAATTCTTTTGATGGTAATCATTCTCCTGTTTATATGTGTGATTCAGCTTGTAATAAAGGTCTTCGTGCAATTGCATTTACAGACCATTGCGAAGTTGATGCTTTTGCAAAAGATAACGGTGAGAGGAATGTACGTCAGGCTTTTTTTGAAATTGCAAAAGCAAAGAGTGCATTTATGGGCAAGATTCTTGTTTTGAATGGTATTGAGCTTGGTCAACCGGCTTATGATGTTCCCGTTGCAGAAAAAATTCTTGCATCTCAGAAATTTGATATTGTAATAGGTTCTGTCCACAATCTGAGAAACAAACAGGACTTTTACTTTATTGAAGATTTCACAAACATGGATATTGAAGCGGAGCTCAAAGAATATTTTAATGAGATTCTGACTATGCTTGAATGGGGTAATTTTGACATCCTTGCTCATTTGACATATCCTTTCCGTTATTTGTATTCTAAAAATAATATAAGAGAAGATATTTCAAAATACAGCTCACAAGTTGATGAAATTTTAAAGCTTGCCGCTGAAAAGGATATTGCTCTTGAAATTAATTCAGCCGGTCTTCGTCAGCCAATTAACAGACTTTCTCCCGAGTTTGAAACTGTTAAACGTTTTAAAGAGCTTGGCGGTAAGCTTGTTTCAGTAGGATCTGATGCTCATTTTGCCAAGGATATCGGTGTTGGTGTGAAAGATGCCATGTCTGCTGCAAAAGAAGCCGGCTTTGAGTGTGTGACTATATTTCAGAAGAGACAGCCTATTGAAATTACTATTGAATAAATTACGGAGATGACTTAATTGTTTGAAGCAGATAAATACCTTGACACCGTAAAACGCATCCATTTTATAGGTATAGGCGGTTCGGGAATGTGTCCTCTTGCTGAGATTCTTCATTCTAAGGGATATGTACTCACAGGTTCAGATAATAATGAAACAGACACATTAAAGAGAATAAAAGCATTGGGAATCCCTGTCGTTCTCGGACAAAAGGCCGAGAATATTGAGGGTGCTGAGATGATTATATATACAGCAGCAATTCAGAACGATAATCCCGAACTTATTGCTGCATTTGAAAGCGGAATCCCCACATTTGAGCGTTCAAAGCTGTTGGGGGCGGTTTCAAGAAAATTTGGTAATTGTATTGGTATCAGCGGCACTCACGGTAAAACGACCGTCACATCCATGCTTACACAAATCCTTATTAACGCCGGTGTTGATCCTTCTGCCGTTATCGGCGGTAAATTACCTATGACGGGCACGAACGGAATTACCGGTAAATCAGATGTTTTTGTTTGTGAAGCTTGTGAATATTCAAATACATTCCTTGAACTCAGCCCAAAGTGCAGTGTTATTCTTAATGTTGATGCTGATCATCTTGAGTTTTTCAAAACTATGGATAATCTTCGCCATTCATTTGTTGAATTTGCGTCGATGGCAGAAACGGTTATATATAACGGTGACGATGCAAATACGCTTAAGGTGATTTCTGAAACAGAAGGGAAAACCTTTGTTACTTTCGGTATAGATAAAAATAACGATTGGTATGCAGATAATTTTAATGCTGGTAATGGTGCCTATTCTGAATTTGATGTATACTACAAAGGCAAAAGACAGGGAAGAGCTGTACTTTCTGTTCCCGGCAAGCACAATATTTATAATGCTCTTGCAGCGATAGCATCAGCTGTATATGCAGGTGTTGACGCCTCAACTGCAATTGAACTTTTACATGATTTCAGAGGTGCAGGAAGACGTTTTGAAAAACTTGGTGTATATAAAGGGATAACTATTGTAGATGACTATGCACATCATCCTGCGGAGCTCAAAGTAACACTTGAAGCTGCAATGCAGATGAATTATAAAAAAGTCATTGCTGTTTTTCAACCTTTTACTTATTCAAGAACTGCAATGCTTCTTGATGATTTTGCTGATGTTTTGTCTATTGCTGATAAGGTTGTTATGACGGAAATCATGGGCTCAAGAGAGAAAAATACTTATAATATTTATTCTGCTGATCTGGCAGCAAAAATTCCTGATAGTGAATGGTATCCCACTTTTGAAGATGTTTCAAAACGTGTACAGAAAATTGCCGAAGATGGTGATTTGATTATAACTCTCGGCTGTGGCGATGTTTATAAAATTGCAAAAATGATAATTGAAGATTTAAAATAAGATTATGACCGTATGACTGTTTAGCCATACGGTCAATTTTATTATTCAGTAATTTTCTCTTCTTCTGTTTTGCAGGGCAGCTTTACAATAGCTTTAAACAAATCACCGTCGATGATTAATTTTAATTCACCATTTTGAAGGTTGCATAAATCTTTTGCAATAGCAAGTCCTAAACCGTTACCTTCCTTTGATCTTGATTTATCGCCACGTACAAAACGCTCCGTAAGTTCATCAGGAGATATGTTAAGCGGCTCATTTGAAATATTTTTAACTTCAAAATAACCGTTTATTCCGTCAGAAAAGACCGAAACATAAATTCTTGTATCAGGTGCAGAATATTTTTTTGTATTATTGAGAAGATTTGATATTATTCTGTATGTTTTTGCACTGTCAGCAATTACCTTTGGTGCAACTTCCGGTTCTGAGAATATTATTTCATTACCGTTCTTTTCTGTTTCGGGGGAGTATTCGACAATTGCTTGTATTGCAAGCTCGGAAAGATTTAGTGTGGACATATTCAGTGTAATGTTTCCCGATGACACCTTTGATGCTTCTATCAAATCATCTATAAGTCTCTTGAGCTTTATTGACTGCTGGTGTATAACTGATGTGTATTTGATTGCGGATTCATCTGTGATTTCACATTTTGAAAGCAGATCTGAATATGTTATCAGGGAAGTCAGCGGTGTTTTTAAATCATGAGAAACATTTGTAATCAGTTCTGTTTTCATCTGCTCATCTTTTACAGCCTGTGCAATAGCTTCGTTTAACTGCTGGTTGGAATTTGCAAGATTTTCTGCCAAAAGTTTTAGTTCTGACGGGACTTTTTCGTTACCGAAATCAACATCGCTGTGCTCACAGGTTGCGGTAATGATAGTGTCAAACATTCTTATATATTTCATTAAGAAAATAATTACAAGAATGTTGAAAGTCAGCAGAAGTGCTATACAGAAGAGACACGCTAAAAATTCATAGATAAAGAAAGCAGCAAATGCAGCAAGTATGATAAAAAATAAATTGATGAGAATGTAACCTATAATAAATGCAATAGTCAGTTTCTGCATTTTCTGAGGTTTATATGAAAACTCTTTAACTATTTTAGCCTTCAGTTTTCTGAAGCCTCTGCAATTCCAATTTATAATTTTCGAGATAAGTGTTCTTTTAAAGAATGAATGTTCGCATTTTTTTATTCTTGCTGTGGATGCAAGCCATTCTGCAAGTACGAGCCAGAAGAGAGAAACAAATGCTGCTATTGCCATGCATATCCAAGAATAATATTCATAAATATTATTGCTGTAGTTGAAAAAATCATCCAGAGTTATAAGTAAACATACAATACCTGCCGTAATAAGACCAAATGAAAACAAAAAATGAATATCAGTGGGCACCTTATCAATAGCCGCAAGAACCGGATATTCATAATTATTGCTGTGACCGCACAAGCAGAGATAGATAATTAGCAAAATAATCGCAGAAATCAAGCTGATTACGATAACTGTAATATATGCTTGAGCAGATGTGTTTCCGTAGGTAAGAAATGCATTATAAATGTCACTGTAAATGTCATTAGAAGCACCTGCACCTATAGAAAGCTCATTTTCAAGATATAGATATACTTCGACATTTGAAGCAAACCTCAGATTGCTTTCTATGTATTCGGCAGTGTAATTGTCTGCAATACCTTGCATATAAATGTTTGTACCATCAAAATAGGCATAAACATTGTACCCTTTTACAGCTTCGATGCTTGGTTTTTCTTCTGTATTAGTATAAATATTACCGTCGGAAGTCAATATATAATAATTAAGATTTTCTAGCTCTTTTAATTCATATTTATTGATATATATTGATGATTTGAGATTGTTGATGCTCGATAATTTCTGATTGTTAAACTGAGAATAAAAGGCAGATTTTATTTGCGATTCAGAATAATGCATATTGTCGTTATAAAAGTAATAATCCTCAGAGTAAGCAGAAGAAAAACCATATGCATCAGTAAATCCATACTCAATCGGAAATGTATAACTGAAATCACAATCAAAAGCCTCACTTCTGACAAGTGCTTCATAATTCAGAAATTCTCTTCCCGATGCAGTTTCAAGAGCTTTTTGTGCCGATTGAATATTTCTGGGAATACTATCAGATTCAGTTATTGTTGCTTCATTGATGACAGTTGCTTCTTCCGGAATCGTAACTAAATCAGCTGAATACTCATAATAAAAATAAGACTCGTCGTAATTGTTAACGGCATACTCTAATTCTGCCTGAATAATTTCCGCTTTTTTGTCAAGATAGGCGTTTGTTGCTTTTGTTACCACTGTGTCAGATTGTTCACTGATTTGTGTTTCGGCACTTTCTATATTTAAGTTTGCTAACTGGCTGATTTTGTAAATGTCGTCTCTGAATTGATCGTTAAATCCAACACTTGCGTAAAATGAATCGTATAAAAGATGATTTGAACTATTCATGTAACTGCCTGTTAAATAACTTTCAGGTCCGAATATCATCAATGCGTAGACAAATGAAATCGAACTGTACGCTGCTATGAAAAACATTATTACGGACAAAAACAAACAAAGACATTTTGCAAAAGAGGTATACTTAAATTTTTTCAACTTTGTATCCAAGTCCCCACACCACCTTTAAATATTTCGGGTCTTTCGGATTGATTTCAATTTTTTCTCTAATGTTTCTTATATGTACTGTAACAGTTTTTTCAGTATGAAAAGCCGGCTCATTCCATACCGCTTCGTATATCTGCATACTTGATAAAACTCTTCCCATATTGAGCATAAGATACTCCAGTATACTGTATTCTCTGGCTGTAAGTTTGACACTTTCACCGTCAACAAGTATTTCTTTGCTGTCTCTGTTTAGTGCAAGACCACCCGTAATGAGCATATTATCGTTTTGTTTCATGCTTCCCAACGAGCTGTAACGCCTTATCTGTGATTTAACTCTTGCAACAAGCTCAAGAGGATTGAACGGTTTTGTAACATAGTCATCAGCCCCGAAACCAAGCCCTGTTATTTTATCTGTATCCTCACTCTTTGCAGAAAGCAAAATAATAGGGAAGTTGTATTTTTCCCGCATCTTAATTGTTGCTTTCAGACCGTCCATTCTCGGCATCATAATATCAAGAATTACACAGTGAATCTCATTTTTACTTATTTTTTCAATCGCCTCGACGCCGTCACCGGCAGTGATGACATTATATCCTTCGGTTTTTAAGTAAATTTCGATTGATTCGAGTATTGCCGAGTCATCGTCACATACGAGAACATTGTACATATAAAAAACTCCTTTGTGATATCACATCATCATTAAATCATATCAGTATCAAGAAAAAGATAACCAAAAGTAAAGATTAGGTAAAGAATTATTGTTTAGATAAAATTTCACCGATGCAATACTCATTATTAATGTCGGTTATTATAACATCATATATTTCTCCTGTAAGGTTAACATCTGATTTTACAAAAACAGGTGTGTAATTTTTTGTGTAGCCGCACTGAAAACCGTTTTTAGGTGTTTCAAATAATACAGAATAGATATTACCTTCCATTGTTTTAAAGGCTTCTGAACGGATATTTTCACATATTGATGAAAGCTTTGCTGCTCTTTCGCTCTTTACAGCGTTAATAATCTGATTGTCCATTTTTGCAGCTTTTGTTCCTTCTCTTATCGAGTATGGAAAGACGTGTACTTTTTCAAATTTAATTTGTTTTACAAAGTCAATCGTCGTATTGAATTCATCGTCAGTCTCACCGGGGAAGCCGGTAATAATATCCGTTGTAATCGAAGCATCTTCAAATGTACTTCTTAACTTACTGACAAGTGCGGCATATTCATCGGAATTATAGTGCCTGTTCATTCTTTTTAACACGGTATCGCATCCGCTTTGCAGAGATATATGAAACTGGGGGCAGAACTTTTGACAGGCAGCAAAAGTATCAATCATTTCATTACTAATATGATCAGGTTCAAGAGAACCCAATCTGATTCGTTCTATACCGTTAGCATTTTCTGCGGCAATAACAGCATCAGCAAGAGAATAACCTAAATCTCTGCCGTAAGCAGACAGATTGATACCGACAAATACAACCTCTTTAAAGCCGTTTTTCGCAAGGGATTCAAGCTCTTTATTTACATCATCAAGTGATTTTGACCTGCTTCTGCCCCTTGCATATGGAATAGCACAATAAGAGCAGAAACGGTTGCATCCGTCCTGTATTTTTACAAATGCCCTTGTATGGCCTGAAAATTCAGTGATAATTCCGCCATCATATTTATCATCGTTTTTATGGTCAGTTATCTTTATGACATTTTTGTGTTCTTCAAACCATTTATTAAGTGATGTAACAAGCAATTTGTTGTTTTTGTTGCCGAGAATTATATCAGCTTCTTTTACTGCAAGTGCTTCATCGGGAAATGCCTGGGGGACACAGCCCGTCATTACAACAACAGCATTCGGGTGAGCAGACTTGAATTTTCTGACTGCCTGACGTGTTTTTCTGTTGCTTTCTGCAGTAACGGTGCATGAGTTTATTATATAAACATCAGCATTCTCTTTACTGTCAACAACAAGATAGCCGTTTTTTGTAAGCATTTCTTTCATTTCTTCGGATTCATATTGGTTTACCTTGCATCCGAGTGTATATATTGCTGCTTTCATTATGTATCACATCCTAACAATATATTATAAACAAGCTTTGTATGAAATGCAAGTATATTAAAGTATCGTACAGCATAAAATTCATTGAGAACAAGCATTTAAAATAATGGAAGGTGTGTTACAATGAAGAAAATAGTTGCTTTTTTTACCTTGGTGTGTGTTATGTTATCTTTATCGGTTCAGGGAGCAGCAACGGATATTTCTGTTGAGGAGGAAAGAACTCTGAACGAAAACATAATCAGTGATGGTGAAACAGTTGATGCAGCAGTAGGTGTTGACAGTCAGATTGTTTACAGTGCCAAAGCTGTCGTTCTGATGGAAAAATCAACAGGTAAAGTTCTCTACTGTGAAAATGAAAACGAACAGCTCTATCCTGCTTCCGTTACAAAAATAATGACAATACTCCTTGTTTGCGAAGCTATTGATTCGGGCAAAATAAAATTATCTGATGAGGTTACTTGCTCGGAAACTGCGGCTTCAAAGGGAGGCTCGCAGATTTGGCTTGAAGAAGGAGAAGTAATGACTGTTGAGGAACTCTTAAAAGCTACCTGCGTTTACAGTGCTAATGATGCCTGTACACTTCTTGGCGAATATATAAGCGGAAGTGAGGAATCATTTGTGACAGAAATGAACAAAAAAGCGCAGCAGCTTGGTATGGAAAATACACATTTTGATAACTGTTCGGGCCTTGACGATACATCTGAAACTCATCTGACTACAGCTTATGATATTGCTTTAATGGCAAGAGAGCTTCTTGAACATGATTTCATAAAACAATATACTACTATATGGATGGATTCTCTGCGTGACGGAGAAACTCAGCTTGTAAATACTAACAAGCTTGTGCGTTATTATAATGGAATAACAGGACTCAAAACAGGCACTACCGAAAAAGCAGGATGTTGTATATGTGCCACTGCTCAAAGAGACTCAATGGAGCTTATTGCTGTTGTTCTCGGCTGTGACAACAGCTCTGATAGATTTTCAGCAGCGGAAAATTTGCTTGATTGGGGGTTTGCTAATTATAAAATTGAACAACCGGAATTTGATGTTTCTCTTGTGAGAGATTTGAAAATTACTCACGGAAAACAGGATAAAGCAGAACTGGAAATTCCTGATATTTCTCCTGTTCTTATAAACAAGGGGGATGATAGTCAGCTTACAGTTAAAGTTGAGCTTCCCGAATCGGCAGAGGCACCGCTTGATGAAGGGGAGTGTATAGGAAAAATAGAAGTCTTTTTAGGCGAAGAACTGATTTGTGAGTATGACATAAAGACGAAAACAGCTGTAGAAAAAATGAACTTTTTTACTGCATATTATAAATTGTTGACCTCGTTTTCTTAAAAATGGAAAAATTTTTTATAAGAATATCCAAATTTCTATTGAAAAAAATTTAAATACATAGTATAATAAACCAAATTAATTAATTTGCGAGGCGTAACAATGGCAATTAAACTAAACTGCAAGTATCTTTCAACCTTTGTCAGTGATGATGAACTTTCTGCTGTAAAAGGTGAAGTTTCAAACGCTTATGAACAGCTTTATTCAAAGAAGGATACTGCTGTAGGAAATGATTTTCACGGTTGGCTCACTCTTCCCGAAGATTATGATAAAGAAGAGTTTGCTCGTATCAAATCCGCAGCTTCTAAAATAAACAAGGATTCTGATGTTCTTGTTGTTATCGGAATCGGTGGATCTTATCTCGGAGCAAGAGCTGCTATTGAATTTTGCAAGTCGAAAAATTATAATATAATTGCAAAAGATACACCAAAAATCTTTTTTGTAGGCAATTCTTTAAGCCCCACGGAAATTTCAGAAGTTCTTGCTATTTGTAAAGACTGTGATTTTTCAGTAAATGTTATTTCTAAGTCAGGAACAACTACAGAGCCTGCAGTTGCATTCAGACTTTTTAAGTCCTTGCTTGTTGAGAAATACGGCATTGAGGGAGCAGCAAAAAGAATTTATGCTACAACTGACAAAGCAAATGGAACGCTAAAGGAAATGGCTGACAGTGAAGGTTATGAAACTTTTGTTGTACCTGACAATGTTGGCGGCAGATACTCAGTTCTTACGGCTGTAGGTCTTCTTCCCATAGCTGTAGCAGGTATTGATATTGATTCACTCATGAACGGTGCTCATGATGCTATGAAAGAATATGAAAACACTGACATACTTTCAAATGATTGTTGCAAGTATGCAGCTATCAGAAATATTCTTTTGAGAAAAGGCAAAAATGTTGAAATGATGGTCAGCTATGAGCCTGATTTCACTTTGATGAATGAGTGGTTTAAGCAACTCTTTGGTGAGAGTGAAGGAAAAGACAATAAGGGTATTTTTCCTTCTTCAGCAATTTATTCGACAGATCTTCATTCTCTCGGTCAGTATGTTCAGCAGGGACAGCGTCAGTTATTTGAAACTGTAGTTATTTTTAATGAACCGAAATGTGATATTACTATCGAAGAGGATGAGAATAATAGCGATGGTCTTAACTTTATTGCAGGTAAGACAATGTCGTATGTTAACTCAAAGGCATATGAAGGAACCATCCTTGCTCATACAGACGGAGATGTTCCTAATATCGTTATTGAAGTTGACAAAATGGATGAGTATAATTTAGGTTATCTGATATATTTTCTTGAGAAAGCTTGTGCTGTTTCAGGCTATATGCTCGGTGTAAATCCCTTTGATCAGCCCGGAGTTGAAAGCTATAAGAAAAATATGTTCGCACTGCTTGGCAAACCCGGTTATGAGGATTTGGCTGCAAGTCTTGCTCAAAGAATTGACGGTTAACCGTTATTATAAAGTAAAGGAGAAATACAAATGATTACATTACTTACCGGAACAAAAGGCAGCGGAAAAACAAAAAAGCTTATTGCTCTTATCAATGAGGCTTTCAATGCTTCTCAAGGTCATGTTATCTGTGTAGAACAGAAAGATGCTCTCAGATACGATGTTAAGCCCAGCGTAAGACTCGTTTCCGCCGACTATTATGATATTAAAGGCTTTGATGCATTCTATGGTTTGCTTGCAGGACTTTGTGCAGGTGATCATGATATTACAGATATCCTTATCGATGCAACGCTTCGTATCGGCTCAAGAGATTATGATGAGTTAGCAACATTCCTTAAAAAGGTTAACACTCTTTCTGATGAAGCTGATGTTAAGTTCACATTTACAGTTTCAACAGAAACTGAGAATATTCCTGAAAGTGTTCTTACTTTCTGTGAGCTTAAATAAGTAGAAAAAGTGCAGAAATTCTGATTTTGCGGGCAAAAAATCTTAAAAAGATATTGACAAACCCGCAAAATGAATATATAATATACCCTGTTCGTATTTTGGAGGACTTTGCAGATGAATATTGAACTTCGTCGTTATTTTGAAAATGACGGTGTGCTTGATATCGACTACTGTTTTGTCAGCAATGATGTGCTGTTTTCAGCTCCCATTGCAGTAAGTGGTTGTTTAAAAAGTGCAAACGGAATAGTTTCGTTAACGGTTGTAGCTGATTGTTCTGTTTCATCTCTATGTGCAAAGTGTGCAAAAGATATCGTTAAAAAGTTAAAAGTACCCGTGGAGCATCTTCTTGTTTCACATCTTAATGATGAAGATAATGATGATTTCATTGTTGTTGAAGATATGCTTCTTAATCTTGACGAGCTTGTGATTGAGGATGTTTATCTTTCTCTGCCCACAAGATTTTTGTGTAAGGATGATTGCAAGGGTCTTTGTCCTTATTGTGGAAATGACCTTAATGAGGGCGAGTGTAACTGCAAAAAACCGGTTGACCCACGGCTTGCTGCTTTACAGATGCTTTTAAACGATGAAGAATGACAGTGTAATTTATTAGGAGGTTTTCAATAATGGCAGTACCTGCAAGAAGAGTTTCTCGTGCAAGAAGAGATAAGAGACGTTCAAACGTTTGGAAGATGGAAGCTCCCTCTATCCAGAGATGTTCTCAGTGCGGCGAATATAAAGTTGCACATAAAGTATGTGGTAACTGTGGCTACTACAACGGCAAACAGGTTATCAGTGTAGAGGAATAATCTCTTTTGTTTCTGACATTAAAGGCGGAGAAACCTTTCCCCGCCTTTTTAGTGTTGTTTGTTTATAGATTATATGATGAGAGGTGTGTAAGATATGGCAAAACCAGTTGTCGCAATTGTCGGTAGACCTAATGTTGGTAAATCTACACTTTTTAATAAACTGTGTGGAAAAAGACTTGCAATTGTTGATGATACACCAGGTGTTACCAGAGACAGACTTTATGCTGATTGTGAGTGGTTGGGAAAAAGCTTTTTGCTTGTTGATACAGGCGGAATTGAGCCATATTCTGATGATATTATTCTGTCTCAGATGCGCCGTCAGGCTCAGATTGCAATTGAAAGTGCTGACGTTATAATATTTGTTACCGATATAAGGACGGGTGTTGTTGCGACTGATGCAGAGGTTGCTACAATGCTTCTTAAAAGCGGCAAGCCCATTGTTCTTTGTGTAAACAAGTGTGATTCTGTAGGTGCACCGCCTGTTGAGATCTATGAATTTTATAATCTTGGTCTTGGGGATCCTATTGGAGTCTCCGCAGAACACGGACATGGAACAGGCGACTTGCTTGATGAAGTTTATAAGTATATTGGTGATTCAGCGGCTGAAGAAGATGATGATGA
>CAYVTA010000004.1:0-59169 GCA_964454355.1 uncultured Eubacteriales bacterium
CAATCGGAATGCTTATCAATATGGTTTTATCCAATATTTTGGGCGACGAAGCAATTGGTATGATTTGTTTGGCCACCATTGTTCCCGGAATGATTATCGGTATTATCATTCTTATGCTCAAGGCAAAGGAAACCCGAGGAGTAAATCTTGAGGAAATCGAGGAAAGTAATGAATAATCCGAATATTATAATTTTAACCCGAACAGATGTTTGTTGATGCTATATACGAGGAATTTTCACCTCTGTTTGAAAAAGCTGTGCGTTTGATGGAATATGCTCCAAGATTAATGCACAAAAGTGATTATAATAAGCATATAGAGATAAATACTCTTTCTTTATTGGATTACAGCGTAAGATAATACCGAACAAGGTATACATTGTAAAAACAAAGTAAAAATCCTTAATGAAATGTGTTTGGCTTTGGGAATTTATGCTCGCAAAGTGTAGATAATGCCAAACTCATTATATGACGGTAATTGTCATGTTGTAAATGAAATTTGGGGTACGCAATTAAATAAGTGCATAATGATTGATATTACAATTAACAGAAATTTGGTTGACGAAAACGGCAGTACTGCCCGACGTTTTTGATTCCACAAAGCGTAGATTGTAATTTAATAGTATGTATACAATCAAATCAAAGGTACTCAAAGTTAAAATGATACCTCTTTATCGTTCTTGATTATTTTCCACGCATTAATAAGTCTTTCCATGCTCCAACCTGCATTTGCCGGTGAGGTTGAAGGCAGACAAATTGCATCTTTGTTAATACTGTCACGAATATATTTATTATAATACTTTTCGGCTGTTTTACCGTTAACAAATATTTGCTTTATGTCTGCGTTTTGGAGAATTATTGTCAAATCATTTGCGACAACATTTTTGATTGAACTGTCGGAACTGCCTGTAATATCACAAGATGCAATAACATCCCACAATGCGATATTATTTGCGTGTAAAAAGTTGCATTTTTCCTCTATAGTTACAGGTGTTTCTGTACCCATAACTACGGAAATAACTTTCCAAAATCTGTTTTGTGGGTGACCATAGAAAAACATCTGTTTCCGGGATTTCACTGATGGAAAACTGCCAAGAATCAGAACTTTAGAGTTTTTGTCATATAAAGGTGGAAACGGATGTCGAAGCATAATTATTTCCCTCATTCTACTGTTACTATTATGTTTTAGGAATTGATACTGTAGCATAATGTGAGTTTAAAACATTTGAATACATTTCACCTGTTTTAATGATATTCGTAAGCTTTTTTATTTCATCTTTTGAAATGATGTCAGAAAAAACAGATTTCCTATAAGCAAGTGTTTTCTCGTTACTGATTTTTGCTTTTCTTATCGAAAAGTTCGTTATGATTACCGCTTAAATTTTGCAATACATTTTATTTAAATTTGGAATAAAAACGAGCTTTTTGTGAAGTGCGATTGCACTTTCATTCATTGTTAGCATTTTAAATTTTTATAAAGAAAAATATTTATACTAAATTTTTCGTTTTGTGATTTTGTCACAGAAATTCTTTTTTTGTTTGGGTATAATAAAAATACAGAATAAAGAAAGGAAGTAAAAAATATGTCAGTACTTAGTATAAATAAAAATAATTTTGATCAAATTGAAAACAGTGAAAAAGTTGTCCTGCTTGACTTCTATGCTGATTGGTGCGGTCCATGTCGTATGGTTTCACCTATCGTGGATGAAATTGCTGATGAAAATCCTCAGATTGTCGTAGGAAAGATCAATGTGGATAATGAACCGGAACTTGCCGAAGCTTTTGGTGTAGCAAGTATTCCTATGTTAGTGGTAATTAAAGACGGTAAGGTAGTGAGTCAATCGGTTGGAGCAAGACCTAAAGCACAGATTCTTTCAATGTTAGAGTGCTAAATCACGCAAGCGTTTCTTATCTATAATTTTTATGCCTTTGCGTGAAGCCTCGACGATGCCCTCACTTGAAAAGTATTTTAACATTCTGGAAACGACCTCACGGGCAGATCCAATATATTTGGCAATTTGCTCGTGAGTCAGCATAATGATATCTGAACCCACACGTGCTGATTCATCCATAAGAAAAATAGCAAGACGTTTATCCATGCTCATGAAAAGAATTTGTTGCATGACCCACATTACATCGGAAAAACGAGCGACGGCAGTTTCCAATGAAAAAATTTTCACATCAGGATTTTTTTCGGACACTTTAGCAAAAGCCTGTCCGTTGATAATGTAGCATTCGCTGTCTTCCTCAGCATCAATGAAAATATCGAAAGTTATAGTTTTCAGCACACATGAAGCTGACAGCATACACATATCTCCTTTATGCAGGCGATAGAGTGTGATATCTTTTCCTTCTTCAGACATAATATATACACGAAGACAGCCCGATCGAACGAAAAATACCCCTGAACATTCAGAACTGTCATGCACAGTGGTGCCTTTGAGATATGTTGTAGCAACTGAATGCAGACAAAGATAGTCCTGTTCATCTGCGACGAGCTTATCCCAAAAAGGAAGCATCTCTTTATATGTGGATTCAAACATAGTTTGTATCATTATATTAAACTCCTTATATAAATCAAACTCTTATCACTTATAGAATTGTACCATATTTTACGTCGACTTTCAATAAATTTATTCGTATAATGAAACTTATGAAATAATATACGATGTTTTTTTCGGTAATTGTGACACAGTAGTGGTTGATTTATTATTAATGATGTTAGCTTTAACAAAAAACAACCGGGAGGTGCAAAATGGAGCACATTTATGATATGATTATAATTGGTGGAGGTCCTGCTGGTTATACAGCCGCTTTATATGCTGCTCGTGCAGGTCTTGATACGTTATTGTTTGAGAGAATGGCGGCGGGCGGACAGATGTCTTTAACAGGAGAAATTGATAACTATCCGGGATTTGAGGATGGTATTGACGGTTTTACTCTTGGCATAAAGATGCAAAAAGGAGCCGAACGTTTTGGTGCTCGCACAGAATATAGTGAAGTAACAGGTGTTGATTTTTCTGGGCAAATAAAGATAGTCAAAACAATAATCGGGAGTTTTTATGCAAGTACCGTTGTTATCTCTACCGGTGCTGACCCACGTGAACTTGGTATAAAAAATGATAAAAAGCTGACAGGAAAGGGAGTACATTACTGTGCTCATTGTGATGGAAGATTTTATAAAAATAAGACTGTAGTTGTTGTTGGAGGAGGAAATTCTGCTGCAGCTGATGCAATTTATCTTTCAAGACTTGCAAAAAAAGTTTATATTGTACATCGCAGGGATACTCTCAGAGCTACAAAGATTTATCACGAATCACTTATGAACGCTGAGAATGTGGAGTTTTTATGGAACAGCACTGTCGAAGATCTTGTTGGAGAGGACAAATTGAAAGGAGTGAAAATTAAGAATGTTAATAATGATTGTGTTGAAGAACTTTCATGCGATGGCATTTTTATCAGTATAGGAAGAAAGCCGGCAACAGATTTTTTGAAGGATATGGTGCAACTTGATGAAAACGGTTTTATTTTTGCAGATGAATCAACAAGAACAAATGTGGAAGGTGTTTATGCAGCAGGTGATGTTCGAACAAAAGCACTCCGTCAAGTTGTGACTGCTGTATCTGACGGCGCTGTTGCTGTTCATTATGCAGAAGAATATTTGTCGTGCAAAAAATCTGAAAAGATTGAAAATAAAGAAATATTGTAGTTTTATAATAAAATAATTAAAGGGGAAAATATTTATGTGTGAAACAAGATTTTTTATTTGTGAGCATTGCGGTAATCAGATTGGAATGATTCATGATGCGGGAGTTCCCATGATGTGTTGCGGTCAGAAAATGACGATGCTTGAACCAGGAACAGTGGATGCAAGCCATGAGAAGCATATTCCTGTCGTAACGGTTGAAGGAAAATCTGTTAAGGTAGTTGTTGGTTCGGTTGAGCATCCTATGGCTGAGGATCACAGTATTATTTGGGTATATCTGCAGACTGATAATGGCGGTCAGCGTAAGTGTCTTGAAGTTGGCAAATTACCTGAAGTAACATTTGCTCTTACTGAAGAAAAACCTGTTGCTGTATATGCATATTGCAATCTTCACGGTCTCTGGAAAGCAGATATTTAATGATTTGATGAAAAATAAGCCATCTTCGTAGTTGAAGGTGGCTTATTTAAGTATGTAATAATATGAAATTACTGTGCAAGCTTCATTGTCATTTCAAGTATGCGTTTTACACAAACTTCCAGATCTGCCCTTGTAAGTTCACCGGTCTCATAAGCTTTTTTTAGTTCTTCGGGATATCCTACAGGCATCTTCATATCGTTGCCTGCCTTGACCTCTTTCACGGGGTCATTCTTTACACCCCAGTCGGTTTCAACCATTCCGTTGTATCCCCATTCGTCCCTGAGAATGCCGGTAAGGAGTTCATAGCTTTCAGACGTATGTTGACCGTTTATGCGATTGTATGATGACATTACTGTCCAAGGTTTTCCTTCCTTAACTGCAATTTCAAAGCCTTTTAAGTAAATTTCACGTAAGGCACGTTCTGAAATTCTTGCATCTATATCATAACGGTTTGCTTCCTTGCTGTTACAAGCAAAGTGCTTTATTGATACAGCCACTTTCTGTGACTGAACACCTCTTGTGGATGCTGCAGCTGATTTTCCTGCGACTAAAGGATCCTCGGAGTAATATTCAAAGTTTCTTCCACAAAGAGGATCTCTGTGTATATTCAGAGCAGGGGCAAGCCAAATTCCCAGATTATTTTCTCTGATTTCAGCACCGCCGGCGGCACCCACAGCATAAATTATATCAGGGTTCCATGAACAGGCGAGGAGAGTTGCACAGGGCCATGCTGTAGTTGGAATACCTGTTTCTGTATCAAGTCTTAGACCTGCAGGGCCGTCTGCAGTAGGAATAGCAGGGACACCGAGTCTTTGAAGACCTCCGAAACATCCGGTATTGCAGACACCGGTTTTTGGCTGACCGCCTACAAAATCTATAAGTTCGTCAATAGTGAACTGTGCAACAAATTCATCCATTGAGATTTCAGTGCCGACATTGTCGAATATAACGAGCTGCTCAGGTGCTTTTATTCCTGTTGATTCGTTTATTCCATAAAGATGTATTTCTTCACCTGTGGGAAGCTTTTCAAAACTGCCGTCTGCAAGCATACGATTTTCAAGCTTAAAAGGTTTACACCAATCCGAAAGCTGCTCAATAACTCTATTTTCATTGACAATATATTTGTAGTCAAGCTTATCAGCACATCTGACACAAGTACCTAAATAAAATTTATATTCACCTTTTTCAAGAACATAAGCCGATTTTTGAATTTTTCCTAAATCATCAAAGCTTGCCATATCGTTAATACTAAATGACAGTGCCAATGTCTCAGATTCACCGGGATTAAGAAGTTTAGTTTTCTTAAATGCGGCTAATTCTCTTGCCGGTTTTCCCATTTTTCCCTGCGGGGCACTGTAATACAGCTGCACTACTTCTTTGCCGGGAAAATTACCTGTATTTTTCACATTAACAACAGCTACGATATTTTCTTCGCTTTCACAACATACTTTACCGCTGAGTTCAAATGTTGTATAAGAAAGACCGAAGCCGAATGGATAACGTACATGCTCTTTTGCTCCGGGGATGGTTTCAAAGTAACGGTAACCCACATAAATATCATCGGAGTAATCAATAAACTGAAAGCTTTCCCAAAAATCTTCTTTACAGGGGAAGTAATCATAGGATTTTGCGATTGTATCAACCATTTTACCCGAAGGATTAACATCTCCGCAGAGAATATCGGCTATAGCTGCACCGCCTTCAATACCGCCCTGCCAGCTCATAAGAACGGCTGAAACATTTTCATTTTCTGCAAAATATTCGCAGTCGATCGTTGCACCTGAATTGATGACAATTATAACCTTATTAAAAAGCTTGGTGCATATGTCAATAAGCTCTTTTTCTACGTCAGAAAGGTAATAATCACTGGGAATAGGTCTTCTGTCAACACCTTCAGCGGAAAATCTGCTGATAGTGATGATTGCAGTTTCAGCATTTTCAGATGCAGATTTAATAATCTCTGTGGGAACAGATGGCTCTTTAACATGCATACTTGCAAATGTCTCGTAAGTCATGTCATCACGTTTTGTGCAAAATTCCATTGCATTAACGATATCCCATGTTGCATTGATTTCTTCCTGTGTGGGAATATGTACACTTTCTTTCTTGACGTATTCTTTGTAGTAATCAATGAGAGGCATATAAACAGAAACCTTGCCTTCATTTTCTTTCATGCTTAAACCGTCAAATATATTGCGGATATAAGGTACATTAACATCTCCGCTGCCTCCGCCGCCTTTGATATATTCAATTGTTGCCTTTCCGAAAAGAGCAACCTTTTCCCCTTTTTTTAAAGGCAGGGCATTATTTTCATTTTTAAGCAGAACCATTCCCTCTGCAGCAGCTTCTCTTGAAAGTTGAGTATGTTTTTTTGATGCAGTAATGCATTTACCATCTTCACCAAGAGGAATGCAGGGCTGATATCTGAATCTTGCGTATTTATCCATAAAATCACCGTCCGTGAAAAATGTTATGACAATTATATAACACAATTTGTATTCAGTCAAGCACAAACAACATATTAAATATAATCTGTGTTTAAACGAAAAATTAGAACAAAAGAAAAAGGTCATGCTTTACGCCGACTACCCGTAAGGCAGTATTTGTTGCTTAAACAAAATTCCCTGTATTTTCTGTTCTTACGAAACTGCGAAGCGCTTTAAAATATAAATTTTGGATACAAGAAAAGGCAAAAATTCCCGATAATGCTGACGCATATCGGGAATTTTTAACGCATTATTGTGCTAAAAGTTCATATTTTAAAGAAATACTTCCTTGCGGGTAGTCGGCGAAGGACATAACCTTTATTTTTATTCTAATCGCCAATCTATTGCATTGTCACCCAAAAGGGCGTTTGCTTTAGAAAAATGTCTGCAACCGAAAAATCCGTTGTATGCTGAAAGCGGACTTGGATGTGCTGCCTCAAGTATATGATGATGAGTGTTTGTAATGAGACTTTTTTTATCTCTTGCAAATCTGCCCCAAAGCAGAAATACAATGGGTTCATCTCTTTCATTAAGTAATGATATGACTCTGTCCGTGAATATTTCCCAGCCAATACCTCTGTGACTGGCGGCTTGCCCGCCACGGACTGTTAATACTGAGTTTAATAATAACACGCCGTTTTCTGCCCATTTTGTAAGATCTCCGTTTTTTGGTATCGGATATCCTAAATCAGCATGATATTCTTTATAAATGTTTACAAGAGACGGCGGCAGTTCAACGCCTTTCTGTACGGAAAATGAGAGTCCGTGTGCCTGATTAGGACCGTGATAAGGGTCCTGACCCAAAATTACTGCTTTAACGCTGTGATAATCAGTGATTTTCATTGCGTTGAAGATGTTATACATATTTGGATAAATAGGGTATGCGGGATTTCTGTATTCCGAGACAAGAAAATTATGAATTTTTCTGTAATATTCCTTTTCAAATTCTCCTTCAAGAAGGCAGTCCCAACTATTATCAAATTTAACCATATCATCATCTCCGATTTAAACACATTTTAACACAGAAAATTACAATATGCAAGCAAAAGACAATTATTGCACATACAGGATTTTATTTATCATATTTCTGAATGATAGAGTAGGTTTAATTGAATATTCATCCATCAGCATTTTAACTGTATTGTTGTAATGATCTAGGGCGAGCTTGCGGCATCCTTTTTTTATAAGTGCTGTTATTATGTGAGAATGCAATTCCTCTGCAAGTGGATCAATAATCAAACCCTTTGATGCGTAAAATATTGCACTGTCATAATCTTTTTCATCAATCATTTTACTAACTGCAGTAGATGTATAAGTAATCATTCGTGTGTTGTAATATGTTGAAACAGGAAGTCCCCATACATCTGAAGATAGAGATTCCATAAAAGGGGAGCAGGCATTGTCAAGATATGACTTTGCTGCGACAGAATTAATGTTGTATTTTGAAATAACATCAAGTTGTTCTGCATCAACAATTAGATCGTATGTTTCATTGACTTTATATGCTCCGTTTTCCGGAATAATAAAGCTTTCATTTGGAAAAACTTTTTTTAATATTTTTCTCAATCTGCAGACAAGTCCACGCAGACTACTGTAAGGGTCTTCAACTCCGTGTGGCCATATTATTGCTGTGAGAATATCAACTGATATGACTGATTTTCTGTTCAGAACAAGATAAGTGATCAGCTTGCACATCTGAGTTGATTTAATATCATTTTCACTAATCGTTCCGAACGAGGTTTTAATAGTTAATGTTCCGAATAGACTTATATAAATTTTTTCTGTATTTTTTGACATGAAAAATCACCTTAAAATAACTTACACTAATATTATAACTAAATATTTAACTAATGTCAATTATAATGTAGACAAAACAAAAAATAATTTTTACGGAGGTATCACTATGGATAACAAGAAAAATTCTCTTCTCATTCTCGACAACAATTCAATGCTCGCTGTAGGCAACGGAACGTTTAAAATTGATGTAATTAATATTGAGGAAGCTAAAGCAATCGTTGAAGTTTTTTCTGATGTGGGTGTTTGTTGCTGTTACTCTGACAGATCAATTGACAGAGTTCTGACAGATTATCTTAATATTGACATTACAAAATGTCACTATGACAGCATTTTTCATATGGAGTCCGGACAGAGTGCAATTGTTTTCAAACGATATGTTACACCTTCTGAAACACAGCCTGTTATAAAAACAGAAAACGGTGTTGAAGCTAAAAAAATAGAGAATGTTTACGTATATTGTGAGTATATAAATAAGTTAGCATAAGTTAGATAATTTAAAAAGCGGTTGATCTTTGTCAACCGCTTAAATTGTGCATCAATAACATCTGCTTACGATGGTTTGATACAACCCATTTTTCATTAGTCTGAAAACCGAGGTTTTTCTCGGTTCATTTTTTTATTTTATAAACGAATTTTAGCAATCCCATACCACCGTATGAAATTAGACATGCCATTCGAGTTCTGAAACACACATTTTCATCCTTTAATGCATGCTTCCTGTAAGTTTTAATATTATCAACAATATGCTTTAATTGTGCCTCATATCTGTCTGGATTTTTACACATTTTCATGTATACCCAAAAATTGTTTTCAATCAGTCTATTAACTGCAGGTAAGAACAACTCGGGATAGACATTGTTTATAATATCCATAAAGTTATCAGAGAGTTCAATATAGTCATAGAATTTATCATAATTGTTTGTGTGTAAGGCACTTGCTGTGTGTTGTAGATAATAATAATTTGGTTTGTGCAAATGGGCTATTTTATTTGCTTTCAGGAAACAGTGATACATAGTATATGAATCTTCACCTAAAGAAATGTGCGGAAATCTTATTGATTCAAAAATATCACGCTTGAATAATTTTCCCCAACATGATGCAGAACAAGTTTTTCCGTATAACATATCAGATAATGACTCCGAGCCTGTTTTTAAAACATATTCTCCTATAGCTGTATTACCGGCAAATAATTCAATTTTTTCCCCATTATCCCATATTTTATATGCATTTGACGTTATAATATCAGCATTTGTAGCTACTGCAACATCAAGCATATCTTTTATGTATGAGACAGAAACATAATCATCACCGTCAGCATAGCATAAGTAATTTCCTGTAGCGTATTCTATTCCAACATTTCTTGCTGACGACACTCCGCCGTTCTCTTTGTGAATAACAACGATTCTATTATCACTCTCTTTTAATTCATCGCAAATTTTTCCGGATGAATCAGGAGTTCCGTCGTCAACCAAAATAATCTCAATGTTGTTATGTGTTTGATTTAGAAGACTTTTAACGCAGGTAGCTATATATTTTTCAACATTATAAACAGGTATGATTATAGAAACCTTATCGTTCATGCATCTTGCTCCTTTGCAGATTCATTGTAGGTGTCAGTTTCAGCAGTAATTGATGAATCTGTATCGGATTCTATTATCTCAACAGAATCCTGTTCGGCATTGGCTGTTGTTATTGATGCTTTTACGTTCTTTCTTTCTTTTATAAGCGTTATAAGCAATTCAATAACAATAACCGCAAAAATAAACTGGAATGTAATCGTGCCCAAATATTGGTTGAGCTGAGTGTTATAATTAATTCCCAAGTTTGTAGCAAATGCTCTCATTTCTGACTGATAATAATACCAAAGAGTAGGAAGGGGGGTAAGAAGCAGTGTAAAACCAAGGATATAAAGATAGTCTGTTTTTTTTCTTTCACTGGTTCCGAAAAGGAATATGAAGAAGGGAATGAGAAGGAATGAAAGTGCATAGGAATTTGAAGCTGACGGAATGTTAAGCATTAAGTAACATAATAAGAAAACCTTTTTCCATTCACACTTTGTTGCAAAAGCACATATCAATGCTATGACTTCAGTGATACCGCATACTATTTTCGCAATCGTTGCTTGATTTTCAGGTTTAATCATAAATACAAAATTTTGTACGCTTACACTGCTGAAATTCAAACTGCTCTTCTTTTTTGTTGCAAATGATAAAAGATTTTCGATAATTTCTTTTATCGCAGCAATAAATCCATTGTTAGCTTGTGTAATGGAATTGATTTGTAATAGAGATGACACTGCTGCTGTAGATGAATCAGCTGCTGTAAATTCATCTATGAAGAAAATAAATGGACCAACAACGAAGATAATGCCGTAAATGACTGTTCTTATTGCTTCTTTATATTTTTTCTCAATGATGAGTGTTAATCCGAATACTGCCGGATAAAGCTTTATACCTGCTGATATAGCAAGTGCAATATATGACAACTCTCTCAAAATAGGATTTGGAGCATCTTTGAAGAAAATGAAGAACATTGCAAATATAACACTGAGAATAAGTATATTGCCTCTTTCAAGACAGAACATTACAGGATAACTGATTATCATCATGTATGATAAAACAGATGCTTGTAACTTAAATTTGCCTTTGTTTTTTATGTTGACATAAGACTCAAGCAAGCGAAGAAGACTGAGGATGCAAATTATTGCAAAAATGAAGTAAATCATCATACTAATTTGATCCATTTGAAGGAGGGATCTTCTTTTGAAGCTTGATGCAACAATTGAAGGGTTCATCATCTTTGAAAACAGTCTGAATATCAGAATACAAAGGGGCGGATAAATGTTATTTCTTGCGGTATAAACATTTGATGAGCCGCCATCACGAATCGAATTGAAAAAGTCCATGAACATATCAGTGTAGCCGTTGCTGTGAAACATCTGAAGCTTCCATGAATCACCACTGGTCGCTGCCGCTAAAATTATGCATACCAACAGGCTTCCGCAGAAAAACATAACAAAGAACTTAACCAACCCCATAGTGGTTGGTGTGCTTATGCTAAACCTTCTTTTTTGAAGTACAGAATCATTCTTTTTCATTGCTTGTTCCTTTCAGTTTACTTAAATATACAAAATTCTTAATAATTTTATCATATTATATATTTTTTTTCAATACAAAAGAGATACTTTTTCGATTGTTTATAAAAAATATTTTTATCTATTATTTGAAGAAAACAGAGAATTACATTTTACTTTAATATAATTTAAAGAATATAGTATGGTGTAATGATAAATTCTTTACATGAAAAAAACGGTGTAAAGCTAATAACTTAACACCGAGACATTTCATTTAAATTTATCCTATCATACCAACTATGTAGTTAATAAGGTTAATGAGTTTAGCAATTACTTCAAGCCACATATCTGCTACCTCCGTTTTTTTTATTATTATACATTATCTTTTAGTTATTGTCAAGGTATATATTGCCGTGATAAATAACTGATTTTAGAGAAAAATCAGCATCCGCAATCACAATATTAGCAGTTCTTCCTTCAGATATTTGTCCATATTCATTATTAATGCCTATAGACTCTGCGGGAATTTGTGTTACTGAAGCAACAGCTTGTTCCTTCGGAATACCAATTTCAATAAGCTTTTTCATCATATCATAAATATTCATAACAGATCCTGCAAGCGTTCCGTCCGGAAGAGTTGCCTTACCGTCTGAAACGGTAACATCTAATTTTCCGAGTTTATAGTCGCCGTTTGAAAGACCTGTTGCTGACATTGAATCTGAAATTACGACGAGACGATCGTATTTTGAATTAAAAATCATCCGTAATACTGCTTGGTGTATATGTATTGTATCACAAATGATTTCTGCGTAAGCATCGCTGTCAAAAAACGCACCGATAACTCCCGGATTTCTGTGATTAAGACCATTCATTGCATTGAATATATGTGTTATATGATTTGCACCCAAATTAATAGCATCTGAAGCTGTATTATAATCGCAGTCAGTGTGTGCTATTGAAGTTTTTCCTTTGAAATTTTTAATAAAATTAAATGCTTTTTCATATTCAGGTGCAACATTCACAATTTTTATAATATCTCCCAGAGAATTTATAAAATCTATATCAGGTTCTTTAAGCAGGGTTATATCGTGAGCACCGCATTTATTTGGAGATAAGTATGGTCCCTCCAGATTGATACCTACTATTTCGGCACCTTCACAACACATATTTTTTGCCTCATAAATAGTATTTACCGCTTTTTTTATATCTTCATCAGGAAGGGCAACTGTTGTAGGAAAAAAAGCTGTTATTCCGTTTTCTAAATAGTAATTTCTCATTTTACATATTTCATCAGGTGAAGCATAGGAAAAATCAAATCCGATGCATCCATGTGTATGTATGTCAATTAAGCCGGGGAGTATGAACTTATCAGAGCAGTCTATCCCTTCTTTTGTTGCATAGATACCCTCAAAATCTATACTTGTAATCAAACCATCATTAATTTTAACGTTTCCTTTACGGAATATATTATTGTAAAATATCTGTCCATTTTTTAAAAGCATAAAATATCACCGACTTTATATTATCACATTTAAGTTTGTTTTACAATTTTGTATTAAAAAATTTAAATAAAATTTAAAAAATTTATGTTGCAGATTGTCGTCGGTTGTAATATAATAAAAAACAACACTAACCTTTGGAGGTTAATTATGAATATAGCAGATATAGCAGCATCCGCTGTGAAAGCAATTTCAAAACAAAATGGTAAAAAATTAAAGAAGAAAATGACAGCTCCGCCTATTCCGGATCACACAGTGAAGAAAGTTGTTGGTGAACAGTTTAATGTTGGTTTCGCTTGTTGCGAAGTAATGCCTGATGATATTGATACTGCAACTTATTGGATTGCAGGTCATGGTCCAGGCAAAAAGATTGAAGGTGTCTATGATCCGATTACTGTAAGTGCCATGTGGCTTGGTTGTGATGAAAACGGCGGAATATTTATGGTTAGTGCTGATTGCATCGGTCTTACACGTGTTGAGGTTACAAAAATACGTGATATGCTTTCACCGATTTATAAGAAAGTCGGCTGTAAAAGTATAAATATCTGCTGTACACACAACCATGCAGGTTTTGATACCGTCGGTTATTGGGGTAAACTCCCCAAGACCGGCAAAAACGATAAATATATGAATAAGCTGTTTGATTCTATTTGCAAGGTTTGTCATGATGCGTATGAGAGTAGAACAAAGGGTGAGCTTTATGTCGGCAGCACTCATGTTCCGCAGGCTGTTTTTGATCGCCGTCCTCCTGATGTTACCCATGATGTCCTTACCCGTTTGCGATTTATTCCTTCTGACGGTTCAAAAGAAACATGGTTCCTCAATTTTGGTGCACATCCAAATACCCTTGGTGGTTCATGTAGAAAAGTTAGTGCTGATTATCCTTATCATATGAGGCAGACAATATACAAGAAAAGCGATGTTAATGTTCTTTTTGGTGTTGGTGCAATAGGAAACGTTGACCCCGGTAATTTTTGTGATGACAAGATTGAACGTGTACGTCTTCAAGGTGAAGCTCTCGGTACTGCTGCTTTGAACATAGAAAATGACGAAAAGCTTGACTGTTGCATAGAAACTCTCAGACAGCCTTTCTATTTTCCTGTAGAAAATCCTGTTCTTGCATTTTTATCTCAGTTGAATGTTATGAGTTCAAAACGTTATCCAAACGATAACAGCGAACTTGGACTTGCTCTTAAAAGTGAAATGACATATCTTAAAATCGGAAAACAGAGGATTCTTTTACTGCCGGGTGAGAATTTCCCTGAAACAGTTTACGGTGGGTATGCATCGGCTGAAGATTCTGCAACAGGAAAGGGGCCGGAGATTAACCCCACACCACTTGTTGATATTATAGGAGATAAGAACCTTCTTGTATTCGGTGTTACAAACGATATGACGGGATATGTAGTGGCTCCCAATGATTTTATTCTTCATCCCACACAGGCTTATTTAAGCAATGGCAGAGACCGTTTTGACAGAAGTCATTATCACGAGACAAATTCTCTTGGATATCACGCTCAGCATACAATAGCTGAAACATTCAAAAAAATGGTTCAAATAATGAAATGATTTTTTAGGTGCACTTGATTTCAGGTGTACCTATTTTTGTTTAGTAATATTTTGTTGCCGGAAACTGCCACAATATTTTCGTCTTTCAGCTTTTTTATTTCACGCATCATTGCACTTCTGTCAACTGACAGATATTCTGAAAGATCTGTCAGTGACAAGGGAAGTATAATGCTGTCGCTGTTTTGCCTTAGTCGTAAGTAATCGAAATAAGTAATAAGCTTAAGTCTGATCGTTCTTTGACTTAGTACGTCAATATGCATTTGCGATTTTTTTAATGTTAACATAAGCAAGTTGTTTAGAAGTTTTGTGTGTTTTTCGCAATTATTTTCGCATTTTTTTATTAGCTTATGGAAATTTATAAATGTGACTGTGCATTTTTCTTTTGCCATAACATAATACATATCCATTTCTGATTCAGGGGATAAACTTTTTCCGAAAATGTCGCCGTTTTCATAATAATCGATAATGCTTTTGTTGCCGTTAATATCAATTCTGATTAAATATGCTGTCCCGCTGTCAATTAAACCGATAGATTGGTCAGCAGTACTTAATTGTATAATTTTTTCTCCTTTTTTGTATATTTTTGTCAAAGAACATAAACAGTCTCGCAATTGAGCCGTTTCTTCCTTTGATATGCCATCAAACAATGAATATTTTATCATTATTTACACTCCATACAGTATTGTATTTTTAAAGTAATCACTACATCTTGTATTATATTTTATTTTTGTTGCAAATGCAACAGGTATTTTGTAAATAATAATGTAAAATAACCATTGCAGAAATGAATAAAAAAGGAGGTTAATTTGATGAAAATTATTAAGCGCAACGGTTCGGAAGAAATTTTTGATATTAATAAAATTATAGCAGCTATTACAAAAGCAGATTGTGCATCTGACAAAAGGGAACTTACTCAGGAAGAAATTGCCGATATAGCGGATTATGTAGAATATAAATGCAATAAGCTTGGCAGAGCTGTATCTGTTGAAGAAATACAGGATATGGTTGAAGACCAGATAATGGCTAAAGGTGCATTTGAACTGGCAAAGACATATGTTCGTTACAGATATACTCGTTCGTTGGCAAGAAAGGCGAACACGACAGATAACCAGATTTTAACGCTTATTGAATGCAATAATGAAGAGGTTAAACAGGAGAATTCAAATAAAAACCCCACTGTTAACAGTGTTCAGAGAGATTATATGGCAGGAGAAGTAAGTAAAGATCTCACTAAAAGAATTTTGCTTCCTGCAGATATTGTTGAGGCTCATGAGCAGGGGATTATTCATTTTCATGACGCAGACTATTTTGCTCAGCATATGCATAACTGCGATCTCGTAAATCTTGAGGATATGCTTCAAAACGGAACAGTTATCAGCGGCACACTTATTGAAAAGCCTCATAGCTTTTCTACAGCCTGCAATATTGCAACTCAGATTATTGCTCAGGTAGCAAGCAACCAGTATGGCGGTCAGAGTATAAGCCTTGCACATCTTGCGCCTTTTGTTCAGACCTCAAGAGACAAAATCAGAAAGTCAGTTTTAAATGAGATTTCAGAGCTTGGATGTGAAGTTTCTGAAGAAAAGCTTGCATCTATAATTGAAAATAGGTTAAGAGAAGAAATTTCAAAAGGTGTTCAAACCATACAGTATCAAGTTGTAACTTTGCTTACTACAAACGGTCAGGCTCCTTTTGTAACAGTGTTTATGTATTTAGGTGAAGCGAGATGCGAACAGGAAAAAGCGGATCTTGCAATGATTATAGAAGAAACACTCAAACAGCGCTATGAAGGCGTAAAAAACGAAGCAGGTGAGTGGATAACTCCTGCATTTCCCAAGCTTATTTATGTTCTTGAAGAGGACAATATAAGAGAAGATTCAAAGTATTGGTATCTCACAGAGCTTGCGGCAAAATGTACGGCGAAAAGAATGGTGCCTGATTATATATCCGAAAAAATTATGCTTCAGAACAAGGTTGATAAGAATGGCGACGGTCATTGCTACACCTGTATGGGATGTCGTTCTTTCCTTACGCCATACGTTGATGAAAAAGGTACACCTAAGTATTACGGACGCTTCAATCAAGGTGTTGTAACAGTAAACCTTATTGACATTGCACTTTCAGCTGACAGAGATGTTGATACCTTCTGGAAAATTTTTGATGAACGCATGGAGCTTTGTCACAGGGCATTAAGGTGTCGTCATGAGAGACTTAAAGGTACATACTCTGATGCTGCACCAATCCTTTGGCAATACGGTGCTCTTGCAAGGCTGCAGAAAGGCGAGACGATTGACAATCTGCTTTACGGTGGATACTCTACCATTTCTCTCGGTTATGCAGGTCTTTGGGAGACTGTATATGCATTGTCTAACAAGAAAATGACCGAGCCGGAGGGTAAAGAGTTAGGACTGGCAATCATGCGTAAGCTTAACGAGTACACTGCTAAGTGGAAGGCTGATGAAAATATTGACTACTCACTTTACGGAACTCCTCTTGAAAGTACCACATATAAATTTTCAAAATGCCTGCAAAAGCGTTTCGGTATTATTGAAGGCGTTACCGATAAAAGCTATATTACCAATTCATATCATGTTCATGTAACCGAAGAAATTGATGCTTTTGATAAGCTTGAATTTGAATCGCAGTTTCAGGCTCTTTCTCCCGGCGGAGCAATTTCGTATGTTGAGGTTCCTAATATGCAGGATAATATCCCGGCAGTGCTTAGCGTTATGCAGTTTATTTATGATAACATTATGTATGCTGAACTTAACACAAAAAGTGACTATTGTCAGTGTTGCGGATTTGACGGCGAAATCAAAATTGTGAAAGATTCTGACGGTAAGCTTGTTTGGGAGTGCCCGAAGTGCGGCAATCGTGACCAAGCAAAAATGAATGTAGCAAGACGAACCTGCGGCTATATAGGTACTCAGTATTGGAATCAGGGCAGAACACAGGAAATACAGGAAAGAGTGCTTCATCTTTAATGAATTACGGAGAAATCAAAAAGTGTGATATTGCCAATGGCGAGGGTGTAAGAGTGTCTCTGTTTGTTTCCGGCTGTACCCATCACTGTAAAGGTTGCTTTAATTCACAAACCTGGGATTTTAATTTTGGTCAGCCCTTCACAAAGGAAACTGAAGATTATATTATGGAACTTCTGAAAAGCTCCTATATAAACGGTTTTACAATTCTCGGCGGCGAACCGTTTGAACCTGATAATCAGCGAGCATTGCTTCCGCTTCTCAGAAGAATTAAGGCTCAATATCCTCAAAAAAATATCTGGTGTTATACAGGTTACCTCCTTGATAAAGAATTACTGACTGATAGTCGTGCAAGATGTGAGGTTACGGATGAAATTCTCAGATGCATTGATGTATTGGTTGACGGCAGATTTATTGAGGAACTGAAAGATGTCAGTCTTGCGTATAAAGGCTCGTCTAATCAGCGAATAATAGATGTAAATGCTTCATTGACAGCAAATAAAATTCTTCTTTGGAATATAAGAAGCAACCAGATTGACATGACTAATAATATTTAGTATAATGAGATAAGTGCAAATAATGTACTTATCTCATTTTTAGGTGTTGAGTGAATTGACAGAAACTGAAAAGCGAACATCAGCGAAAGCCTTTGCTGAATATTGGAAGGATAAAGGATATGAAAAAGGCGAAAGTCAACCATTTTGGCTTTCACTTCTTCGTGATGTATTTGGTGTAGAATCCCCCGAAAAATTTATTGCATTTGAAGAGCAAGTTCATCTTGACCATACAAGTTTTATTGATGGTTTTATACCGTCTACACATGTGCTTATTGAGCAGAAAAGTAATGGAAAGGACTTGCGAAAAGGAATAAAACAGTCTGACGGGTCTTTTTTAACACCGTTCCAACAGGCAAAGCGTTATTCTGCCGAGTTACCTTATTCGCAACGTCCCAGATGGATTGTAACTTGTAATTTTGAGGAATTTCTCGTATACGATATGGAAAAGCCCAATGGTGAACCGGAACAGATTTTTCTTGCAGATTTGAGCAAGGAATATTATCGGTTACAGTTTCTTGTTGAGGAACAAAATGAAAATATCAAAAAAGAAATGGAAATTTCAATACAGGCCGGAAATCTTGTTGGTGTTCTTTATGAAGAATTGCTGAAACAATATATTCACCCTGAAAATCCAGAATCACTAAAAAGCCTTAATATGCTTTGTGTTCGTCTTGTATTTTGTTTGTATGCTGAAGATGCCGGAATCTTTGGTTCACATCTTAAATTTCATAATTATTTAAAGCGTTTTTCGCCTGCTGATACGAGACGAGCATTGATTGATTTATTTAAAATTCTTGATACCAAAACTGAGGACAGAGATCCGTATCTTGATGCTCAATTACTGTCTTTTCCCTATGTGAATGGCGGCTTGTTTGCTGATGAAAATATTGAAATACCAAATTTTAACGAGAAGATTATTGATGTTCTTCTTAATAAAGCAAGCGAGGATTTTGACTGGAGTGATATCAGTCCCACTATTTTTGGTGCTGTATTTGAAAGTACCTTGAATCCGGAAACACGCAGAAGCGGAGGAATGCATTACACTTCAATTGAAAATATACATAAAGTAATTGATCCGTTATTTCTTGATGAACTAAAACAGGAGCTTGAGGAGCTCAAATCGATTCCTGTTGAAAAAACAAGAATACAAAAGCTAAATGAATTTCAGCAAAAGCTCTCTATGCTCACATTTTTTGATCCTGCTTGCGGCTCCGGCAATTTCTTGACTGAAACATATATTTCATTAAGAAGGCTTGAAAATGAGGTTCTGCTTGAAATAACAAATGGTCAGATTACATTTGATATTGATGGCATAATTAAGGTATCAATACGTCAGTTTTATGGTATTGAAATTAATGACTTTGCTGTTACTGTAGCAAAAACTGCACTTTGGATTGCTGAATCGCAAATGATGAGAGAAACTGAAGAAATTATACATTCATCTATCGATTTTCTTCCGCTTAAATCTTATGCAAATATTGTTGAGGGTAACGCTCTTCGTATTGATTGGGAAACAGTTGTACCCAAGGATAAGCTCAATTATATTATGGGCAATCCGCCGTTTGTTGGATATTCTTTACAAACACCTGAGCAAAAGCAAGATATTCTTTCAATTTATGTTGATGAAAAGGGCAATCAATATAAAACTGCAGGCAAAATTGACTATGTTTCAGGTTGGTATTTTAAGGCTTCGCTTTTGATGCAGAATACAAATATATGCACTGCTTTTGTTTCCACAAACTCTATTACACAGGGCGAGCAGGTCGCAAGTGTATGGAAACCTTTATATGATCGCTTTAATATTCATATTGATTTTGCATACCGTACTTTCCGTTGGGACAGCGAAGCAAGCTTAAAAGCTCACGTTCATTGTGTTATTGTTGGATTTAGTGTTGTTGAAAACTTGAAAGATAGACAACTTTACTCATCAGACAGACTTCAATTGGTAAAAAATATTAATGCTTATCTCATTGATGCACCTAATGTTTTTATTGAGAGCAGAACAAAGCCCATCTCTAAAGTGTTACCAATGAGTACTGGCAACAGACCGGCAGATGGTGGGCATTTAATACTTAATCAAGAAGAATTTGATGAATTCATTGCAAAAGAACCCCAAGGTAAAAAATATATAAGAAAATTAATAGGTGCAACCGAATATATCAATAATATATCACGATATTGTCTTTGGTTGGTTGACGCTAATCCTGCAGAGTTAAGAAAAATGCCTGAAATTATGAAGCGGGTTGAAGCATGCAGACAAGATAGATTGAATGGTGCACCTGATAGACAAAAACTTGCTGAAACACCAACTTTGTTTAGGGAACAGAAGAATCCCCAAACTTTTATTGTTGTTCCTGCTACATCATCTGAAAACAGACGATATATTCCCATAGGTTTTCTTGATAAAAATACAATTCCGACAAATGCTGTCATTATTATTGAGAATGCAACATTATATAATTTTGGAGTTTTAACTTCTAATGTTCATATGGCTTGGATGCGTGCAGTTTGTGGCAGATTAAAGAGTGACTATCGTTATTCAAAGGATATAGTTTACAACAATTTCCCTTGGCCTGATCCAACAGATGAACAAAAAGCGGAAATTGAAAAAACCGCACAGGCTATCCTTGATGCCCGTGCATTATATCCTGACTGCTCACTTGCTGATCTTTATGATGAACTGACAATGCCTGTTGAGCTCCGTAAGGCACATCAGGCAAATGATAAAGCAGTTATGAAGGCTTACGGATTCTGGGGAAAAATTAAAACGGAATCTGAATGTGTAGCTGAGCTTATGAAAATGTATCAGCAGCTTATCGAATAAGTCATTTTTACAAAAACTAAAACGGCCGGAATTTCCGACCGTTTTTCTCTGTTTAAATATTAATCAAATATTACCATTATTTCATGAATTAATGTTTGGAAGAAGTTTTTGATAAGTCTGATAAATCTTTGGATTATTGATTCTTCTTCATATTCAGCATCAACACCGGTACCTGCGTAGCAACCGATATTGTTGCTTGTTATCTCATTGCCGAAGAAATCAGTTGTGATATCATCTTCAATTGCAACGCCTGCTCCGATAAGAGGGGAGTCAGCAGAAAGAACATAACTCATAATATCGGATGTGTCATCACCTGCAAAACCGGGATTGATATTAAGTGAGCAAATATCAATAAGAGGATTGATAACATTGTAGTAGCAGTTATTTGTGATAGTGTTGCCTCTGATAATATTATCAAGGTCATATGCCATTGTTTCTCCGTCTGTAAGAACAAATACGTTATTTGCGACATATGAATTGTAGAGATTCTTTATCTGGAATTCGCCGCCGTTAATGATTGTGTTATTGTAGAAGCTGAATTCGTGCTCGCCGCAAGAACCTACTGCAGTTGTACTTCTTCCTCCGTTATCGTTTACAGATAAACAGTAACGAACCGTGTTTCCGTGATGTCCGCTGTAGTTCGGGTTGTTGCACATAAAACGCATATTATCGTGAGAATAGATGTACTGATATGTGCAATTGTGTGTGTATGAGTCAAAGTCAACAGCCATGCCGTCACCGACATTCTTCTGACCTGCAATTTCACAGTATTGAATAGTACTGTTTACACTGCCCCAGAACCAGCAAGCAGCTGTGAAATAGAGAATTTCTCCGTTTTCATCAACACCTTCGCCCTGGCAACAATTAATCATTCGGCAATTTGTGACAAGTGCGCCGTCACACATACCTATAATCATAGCTTCTGCATCCATATCATGAAGATAGCAGTTTGCAATATAAAGACCTTCATTGAATACGGGATCGATTTCTTCTTCAGTTTCGCACCAAGGTGTTTCTGCTTCATTCCATGAGCCCCAAATAATAAATCCGTTTGCAACATCATAGACTTCGCAGTTTGTGATTGTAAGATTATTGACAGGATATCTTGATGTTGCCGGAAGTGATTTCACCATAACAGCAGCTCTTGCAGCAGCAGCACCTCTGCTGCAATCATCACGACTTGTAACTTTGCCGTTTGGCATATCATAAAAATATACATTATCAATAGTAATACCAACGGACTCCTTGTTTTCAGTGTTAATCCAAATACCGCCACCATTGGGAGCTGTAATGGAAATATCACTGATAGTTATATAAGAGCAGTCAATGAGTGT
Source organism: uncultured Eubacteriales bacterium (assembly GCA_964454355.1). Classification (GTDB taxonomy): domain Bacteria; phylum Bacillota; class Clostridia; order Oscillospirales; family Acutalibacteraceae; genus UBA1081. The sequence continues at coordinate 22,242 of CAYVTA010000004.1, forward strand.
CATGACCTCTGTTGCCTCATTAGTGTAAAGTACGGCAGCATCACCATCACCGTAGGATGAAATAACAATGGGGTTTTCTTCTGTGCCGCACCAATCGTACAGGGTAAATCCGCTGTCATAGGTACCGCCGTTTCTGAAAAGGAATTTGTCACCAGGGTTTACTTCTGTAAATTTAAGTCCTGCGATAGTTTTAATTGCATCGGATTCACTTAAACCGCTGTTTGAATCATCGCCGTCAATGGCATCAATGTAATAAGTCGTTCCGACTGAGTCTGCAGATGATACTAATCCAATGCAGCCGAAAAGTATAGAAATTGCCAAGATAATGCTTAAGAATTTCTTTGTAGTTTGCATATGTATGCTCCTTTGCATGTTAATAAAGCCATTTTAGCACTTTTTTACAAAAAATTCAATATCAAATATAAAAAAACTGCGCCGTATGGATAAACGACGCAGAAAATTTTAAGCAGATTTTTTCTTTTTAATCAATTCCGCTATGTCAAAATCGTTAAACTTGGTCTTTTCGATAAGCTTAAGCACAGCCTTGACAACGAAATAAGCAATAATACCTGCAACGATACCGCAAAGCATACCGCAAATAACATCAGTGGGATAATGAACCATAAGGTAAATTCTTGAGCAACCAATAAGGACAGCGTAAACAGGGAAAATCCATTTAATTTTCTTATTGTTTATTGTAAGGAACAATGCTGTTGCAACTTCAAATGCACCGGTTGTGTGTCCGCTGGGGAAGCTTTTAAAGAGAGATTCTTGATGTGAACCTGCCTCGGTGTACCACTGCCAATATTGAGCATCCTCGGCAAGTGACTGAAACGGTCTGGGTCTTGCAACAATAGGCTTGATACAAACATTTGTGATAAGTGTACCGATGATTATTGCAAGGAACAAGGTCATACCGACTTTTCTTGTTTTCTTGAAGCAACATAGAATAACACCTAAAACTGCAAGAGGAATAATAAATTCCGAGTCACCCAAGTGGGTAAAAGCGCTGACTATCGGTGTGAGCCAATCAGCATGAAGTACATTGCCGAAAAATTCAAATATCGAGTAGTCAAAATTTGCAAAAGTTGTATTCAGCCATTCGGCAAATACAGTAAGAGTTTCCATATGTAAAATACCTCCTAAAAAAATTTTTTGATTACAATTTTATAGTATAGCATATGTTAAAAATATTTCAAGATGTTAAAATAAATTTTATCATTTTTTAACTTAAATATTGACATATATATGCAAACTGTATATAATAAATATGTTTAATTTGTTCAAAGTATTATATAATGAAGGGTTTGATTGCAATGGCTTCATATTATCAGCCGGAGATTGAGTGTGCTTCACGGGAAGAAATAATAGCAATTCAGAACGAGCGTCTTGTAAAACAGGTGAAACGTGTATATGAGAATGTAAAGTATTACCGTGATTTGATGGATGAAAAAGGTGTTACTCCTGATGACATAAAATCCATTGATGATTTGCATAAACTCCCATTTCTTACAAAAACGGATCTTCGTGATGCTTATCCTTACGGTTTGTTGGGATGTGATCTTAGTAAATGTGTAAGAATACAGTCAACCAGCGGCACTACCGGCAGACGTGTTGTTGCTTTTTACACACAGGAGGATATAGATCTTTGGGAAGACTGTTGTGCGAGAGCAATAGTGGCAGCCGGCGGCACAAATGAAGATGTTTGCCATGTTGCATATGGTTACGGATTGTTTACAGGTGGTCCCGGACTTAACGGCGGTTCCCACAAAGTAGGCTGTCTGACGCTTCCGATGTCTTCTGGTAACACTGAAAGACAGATTCAATTTATGCAGGATCTTCGTTCAACAATTTTATGCTGTACACCTTCATACGCAGCTTATATCGGTGAGACACTCAAAGAGATGGGACTTACCCCTGATGATATAGACCTTAAGGCAGGTATTTTCGGTGCAGAGCCTTGGACCGAAGAAATGCGCCGTGATATAGAAAAATCGTTGGGCATTAAAGCTTATGACATTTATGGCCTTACAGAGACAAGCGGCCCCGGTGTATCCTTTGAGTGCTGTGAACAGGGCGGAATGCATATAAATGAAGATCATTTCATTCCTGAAATTATTGATCCCGATACCGGAGAGGTTCTTCCTGAAGAGACAAAGGGTGAGCTTGTGTTTACAAGCATATCAAAGGAAGCATTCCCGCTTATAAGATACAGAACAAGGGATATTTGTGTGTTATCTCGCAAAAAATGCTCCTGTGGCAGAACTCTTATTCGCATGAGTAAGCCTATGGGCAGAAGCGATGATATGCTCATTATTCGTGGTGTAAATGTGTTTCCTTCACAGATAGAAACAGTACTTCTCAAAGATGGTTATCCGCCAAACTACATAATTGAGGTTGACCGTGTAAATAACAGTGATACGCTTGATGTTTTTGTTGAACTTAATGACGGACAAGAGTGTGATGTTACAGCTGCAGAAAAAGCTCTTGCCTCATCTATTACAAAAATGTTAGGAATCAAGCCTGCAGTTCATCTTGTTGCCCCGAAGACCATTACAAGAAGTGAAGGTAAGGCTGTTCGTGTTATTGATAAACGTAAGCTTCACGATTAATTTTAATGTAAAATATTAGAGCCTCTGTATGGAAAAACCATGCAGAGGCTTGTTGCTTTTTACAATACTTTATGCTGATCAATCTTCAATTGATTTGAAGAAATCCGATATTTCATTTTTTGTGGGAATATTATCCGCACTTATAATCGGATTGTTTTTTGCCGCTTCGATTTTTGCATTTTTTTCAGCAATAGCAATTGCTTCACTTTCAGATTTACAACGTATGTATTCCATTTCAAGAACTGTTGTAACGGTGTGGATTCCCTTGTCATCAAGTTTTGACAGCTTTTCAAGAATAGTTCTTGTTGAGTCCGATACAACAACAGGGTAGATACCGTCTACAAGCTTAATGTCAAGAGCCTTACACATTTTACATACTGTAGTAAATGCGGTTCCGCCAATGCCGTTTTTGATTGCACTTACAATTGTTGTCTGCGGAATACCAAGTTCTTCGGAAAATCGTCTTGTGCTTGAATATTTCAGCTTGATATTCTTTTTAATAAGCTGAGTTAATTCATCCATTATTATTCCTCCCCAATACTTTAAAATTATATTTAATGGATTCCAAAAGCAAGTGTTATGATTTCAAACGGTGAGTAGGAGTAAGATGTAGCTTTATAAAGCTCATTTTCGGTCATATCTGTAACAATAAATTCACCTATATCGGATAATGTTCCTCGCTTACCGTTTTGCTCTGAAAGACGGCATATGATTTTGTTGCCGTCTTCTGACAGTTTGAGTGATTGAAGATAGAGCTCTCCAAAATTTACATTCATATTTAAATCGGTCTTAACAAGCGGTACGTTATATTCAAACGCCGTTTTGTTGATATTTGCAGATATAAAGTCACCACTGTGCGGTACAATAAGATATGTAAATTCATGGTGACCGATATCTGATGTTTGGTCAGGTCTTTCCGTAGCCCTCAGAAGTGAAAGAGAAACACTGTCAGGTTCAACGCCAATACCATATTTACCGTTATTGATAACCGCTATGCCTGCATCTGTTTCACCGATATCAAACCATTTATGGTGACATACTTCAAATTTTGCCTGTTGCCACGTAGTGTTTTTATTCATTTCACGCTTTATGAAGCCTGCAGAAGTATCACATATTACCTCACGAGTAAGAATATCAGGAGAAAATTCAACTTTAGCAAGACGGTGTTTTTCGTTCCAATCAACAGCATTTTCAACCTCAATGGCTTTTGATTCTCTGAAAAGCCTGATAATCATTTTCCACTGACTGTTTTTTGTTGATATTATGGTTGTAAATTCTGCAACATCACCGTTGATGAAAGATAAATGAAGTTTATCTTCAACATTAAGTTTTTCTTCTTTTTCTTTGTAGTTAGGTAAGATATCCCAAGCATCGTATACACCGGGATAATCATAATATAAATGCAATTTATTGAAATTACCTTTAATCCACTCTCTTTTTAAATGTTTATCGTAAATTTTACAAATGCTGCCGTCTTCATTGAACTTGATTGAATAAAGCGGTGTCTCAACAGTTTCAGCTACAGTAAGCCAATTAGTATCATCGTTGCCTGATGGAGTAATATGAGCAGATGAGAGAGAATCTATATTGGGAATGGTATAAAAACCTTTTTTACCAAGTCTTCTGACATCACCGTTAGCATTTTCAATAAATGTCAAAGAGTTTCTTCTGAAGTTGAGAGAATTAAAATATTTTTCAGAATTTTCATTAAGAATCTCATCAAGCATAGAATTTATTTCAACATAATCATTTAACGCATCTCTGCAAACAGGTGTAATATGGCTACCCGTAAGAATATCATGGAATTGGTTGATAAGCAACTTTTTGTAGCAATTACGAAGTTTTTCAGCAGGATATTCTTCATTTTTAAGCATTCTGAGAACAGAAACAATTTCTGCATTTCTGAATTTATACTCAAGGTCTCTGTTCCATTTTTTTATGTCAGATTTGGTTGTAAATGTACCTCTGTGCATTTCAAGATATAATTCGCCATCCCATATAGGAAGCTTTTTTGTTTCATTAAAATTATCTTCAAGATATTCCTTAGCTGTAATGTGCCGTGTTTCCGGCATAACGGAAAGCTTGTCAAAACGGTGCATGAGCTCGATCATTTCTTCTGTGACACCGCTGCCACCGTCGCCGTAGCCGAACATCTGCAACGTTACAGTGTCTGTATTTTTATCCTGAAAGGCATCCCAGTTTTTCTGTATTTGATCTGGCATATTCCAAGAAATAAAATGCGTAGGTGGAACACAGGCATATATTTCGGAGCCGTCGATACCTTTCCAAATAAAGTTATTATGCGGAAATCTGTTTGTGTCGTTCCATGTTGACATTTTATTAGAAACAAAATATTTTACGCCGGATTTTTTTAAAATCTGGGGAAGTATCCAGCTGTTGCCGAAAACGTCAGGAAGCCAACAAGTGTCAACTTCTATGCCGAATTTTTCTCTGTAATAGGTCTGACCGTAAAGACACTGTCTTATAAGGCTTTCTGCTGAGGGCACGTTGCAATCCGGTTCAACATACATAATACCAACAGGTTCAAAAGAACCTTTTTTAATTTTTTCTTTCAGTTCTTCAAAGACTTCGGGATAGTATTTTTCAACCGTCTCATATGTATATGCCTGAGTATGAGCATATTTGAAATCGGGATATTTATCCATAAGACGCATCTGAATAAGCACTGTTCTGAGATTTTTTTGAACAGCGTGAATTCTGCGCCAATAGTATGCAATATCAAGATGTGAATGTGCTATAAGAGCTACCTTTCCGTTGCCCTTATAACGCTTATCTGAAAAAATATGTTTATCAATGTATTCTGAAGCAAGACTCACGGCTTCATCGGTAATGTTGTCAAAATCTATGTAGTTAAGTGCCTTATCTAACTCAATATTGATATGCTCTCTTAAATCCTCATTAAAACAATCACTTTTAGCTACATTTAAAAGAAGCTCTATGTCATAGACCAGTGATTGAATTTCATCGTTTACTATAGCTAAATAACCGCCCTCAAATATCTGACGGCAACCTCTTACGGAAAGTGATTCGGGATTTCTTTCGTCGTCCGGCTTTGACCTATTATACGATACAATATCAATATGAACTTTATTTGAACTAATAAAAGGTGTTATGATTATATTTTCTCTGTTTGGATCAATACCGCCTGCGTAGTTTCCGTTGATTTTAACTATCATTTCTGCCGCAGTTTTAAGGGCAAATCGTATTTCTTTGCCTGAATATTTTTCGGGAATGTCGGCATCTGCTTCAATAAAGGCGGTTCCGTCGGGTGAAAAGTACATATCACCTTTTTTAAGCTCACGAGGTTCATTATCGTAAAAGTCAAACTGCATTTCAGCAGTCTGACGTGCTTCTCTGATCTTAAATGTTGTTATTTCCGTTTTGTCTTCATAAATATGTCTTTTTAGCCATCCAAAGCGAAGATCTGTGTATTCTTCGGGACGCATACTACGTCTTACAACTTCAATGTGAGCCATATCAATTCCTCCTTATGTATCCCAGAAAAAGGGCTTGCATCTTACAGCACTTATTTTTACTTTTTTGCCGAGGTCAGTCTCAATTTGTTCTTCTATCCAATGAATGCATCTGTCAAGAATAAGGCATTTTGAGCATTCACCTTTCATTATAACGGTAACGATATCACCGTTGCTGCTGTCATAAAGTATTTCTCCGCCATCGCCCTGAATTTTTGGTCTGATTATTTCGTTTATATATTTTTCCATTTTTAAACACCTCATCAATTATGATTTTAATGATTTATTGCACTGATGTCAATATTAAATTCAAATTAAGTCATAATATCGGACAAGACAGCATAGCTTTTGATAGGAAGTGATTTTAATGAATAAGGAATTTGACAATGCAATCACAGTATTGCCGAAAAAACTTAAGGAAATTTTATTTAATATTCCTGAACACATCAAAGAACAGACGTTTGAAATCAGATTAAGGGCTGATAAGCCTCTGATACTTTACGGAGTGTTCGGAACAGTTTTTGTCAGTGCAAACACAATGATATCCGGAATTGACTGCAAAAATGCAGTATTGATTTCAAATGAAGATGTACATAAAACAATTTTGTCCATTTGCGGTTATTCATTATATTCACATCAGAATGACCTTGCAAACGGATTTATAACTTTTGGAAACGGCAACAGAGCCGGTGTTTGTGGTACTGCTGTAATTAAAGATCAGGAAATATCAGCGGTGAGTAATATTACTTCTGTGAACATAAGAATTGCTCGTAATTATCCTGATTGTGCAGAGGCACTTTTAAGTTTTCTTGATAATAGCTTTAAAGGTCTTATTGTTGCGGGGCCGCCTTGCTCCGGAAAAACAACACTTCTAAAAAGTATCTCATACAAGCTTTCATCTGAATACAAATACGGCTTTAGAAAATGTGTTTTGATTGATGAAAGGTATGAAATGGGGATTACAAACGGAATAAATCTTGATGTTTTAAGCGGATATCCAAAAAGTGCAGGTATAAACCATGCGATCAGAGTTCTTTCACCGGAAATTGTTGTATGTGATGAAATTACAACTTTGAACGAAGCTGAAAACATCATAAAAGGTATGGATTCCGGAGTAAAATTTATCGTAAGTATCCATGCACAAAATGAAGCTGAATTATTAAGAAGGGAAGTTGCAAGAAAACTGCTGAATTCAGGGTGTTTTGATTGTGCTGTTATATTAAATGAGAAGCCTTTTCCTTGCACTATAGACAGAATTTTGACCGGAAAGGAGCTTATAAGTGAAAATTGTAGGTATAACACTGATTTTGATAAGCACATTCACTACAGCATTTCTGGCTGTGAGAAAAGAGCTGCTTCATTGTAAACATTTAACTGAAACTATACAATATCTTGAGCATATTAAACTACAGGCAGAGTATTATTCAGATTCATTTTTTTCTATTATACAAAGAATTGACACGAATGATATCTCATTAAGTTTTTCTAAAATTGTGAGTTCCGGTGTCACTCCTCTGACAGCTTGGGAAATAGCTGTTAACGATACTAAACTCATACTTTCTGCAGAAGAAAAACAAATTATTATAAACTTTGGAAATAATATTTGTTCTTCGTCGGTTGAAAATTTAAGTAATGTTGCAACGGGACATATTTCCGAACTTATAAAAAGAAGGGAACAACTAGTCAATGAAAGGGAGAAAAAAACGAAGCTTTCATCTGCTTTAACATTATCGATAGGTCTGATAATTGTTCTGATTTTAATTTAACGGAGGATGAAATGGAAGTTGATATTCTGTTTAAAATAGCAGCAATCGGAATAATTGTTGCTATTCTCAATCAGGTGCTTGCACGCTCCGGTCGAGATGAATACACAATGGTTACAACTCTTGCAGGACTTATTATAGTTCTGATGATGCTGATACCCAGTCTGAAGGACCTTTTTGATTATGTGAAGGCTGTGTTTGATTTATGACTGTAATAACCGGTATAGCAGTGATCTCATCCGTATTGTATCTTGTTGTAAAAAAATACAGTCCTGAGTATTCTCTGCTGGTTGAAATTGCAAGCATAATTCTCATTTTATGGTTTGCATACCCATATATTTGCGATATTATCGACTTTTATTCAGATTTTTCTTCCTTAACCGGAGTGGCTGACGATTGGCTCAAAATACTATTAAAATCTGTAGGTGTTGCATTGCTTACTCAATTTTCGGCAGATGTATGCAGAGATTCAGGTGAGAATGCAATGGCAGCTAAGATTGAATTTGCTGGAAAAACTGTATTGATCGCATTATCTTTACCGATGGCTCAAGCCCTTCTTGAATTTGCTGTAGGACTGATAAAAGAATGAAAAAAATTTGTGTCTTAATATTCGTATGTATGTCTGCTTTTTTATTTTTGTTTACAGTACAAGCAAAAGATGATTATTACTCCAATGCAGTTAATGATGTGCTTGAAGAAGCAGATGAGACAACGAAATCTTTACTTGATAAACTTAACCTTAAGGAATTTACAACGGAGGAAATAAGAAATATATCTTTTCATGACATTGCAGATTTATTGTTGAGTATATTTAAGGGAAGTTTAAAAAAGCCGTTGACCTGTCTTGCCGTACTTACAGGAATAGCGGTAATTTGTTCTGTTGCAGCCTGCTACATAGAAAACAAGACTATTTTGCAATACTTTGAAATAATATCAGTAATATTCGTTATATTAATTACTTTTTCTGATATTGCTGACTGCATAAACAGAACTGTAACATCACTTGAGTCGGTAGGAACTCTTATGAAAATTCTTATACCTGCAATTGCTGCAATAGCAGCATTTTCAGGTACTCCTGCACTTGCCGCAAGTTACAATGCCATCACTGTTTATGCTGCTGAAATAATAACAGCTTTGTGTTCCGATTTTCTAACGCCTTTACTGCTTATTTTTTCAGCATTATCTATGTGTCTTGTTTTAAATCAAACATTAAATGGTGAACCGATTCTTTCGATGATAAAAAAAGGTATCAATTTTTTGCTGGGATTCTGCTCAACAATGTATACAGGAGTTACTGCAGTTAAAAATGTTCTTTCAGCAGGAACGGATAAAGTATCGGTTAAGGGTGTTCAATTTATTTTGGGTTCGTCTGTTCCTGTTGTGGGCGGAACTTTGAGTGAAGGTTTGTCTGCAATTATCGCTTCCGTTGGTTTGATGAAAAATTCTTTGAGTGTTTTCGGAATTATATTGATAATTATCATTATTCTACCGTCTGTTTGCGAATTGATACTATGGTCTGGCTGCCTTTCTGTAGCTTCATACATATGTGAAATGTTTGCTCAGCACAAAGCTGCATCTGTAATAACGTCTATAAAGTTTGTCATCTCAATATTGTTGTCTGTTCTGCTATTCTGTGCTTACATCTTTATTGTGTCTACAGGAATGGTTATTCTGATGGGGAATAAATAGGAGAGAATTGTAATGGAAACTTTAAGACAGTGGGTAATATTGCTCTGTACGGCAGCAGTTACGTCAGGGATACTTACATTTATAATTCCTGACGGAAAAATTCGAAAAAGCACAAATATTGTTTTTTATCTCTTTATGTTGACAGTACTTATAAGTATTTTCAGCAGTGATAAATTATTCGACATAAATTTTGACATTCCCGATGATAATATCAATCTATATGAATATGATTTTGACTCATTTGTTCAACAAAATGCAAATGATATAGTAATAAGTGAAATTGAAGAAGTACTGTATGGCATATGCAGTGAAGAATTTTCAGTTAACGTAACATGGGAAAGAAATGAAAATGTTTATACTCTGCAAAAAACGGAAATAACGGTTTCACCTGCTGATTTTGATAGTATTGGTACTATTAAATCCAAAGTTGGCTCGCTTACAGGCGTTATACCGGAGGTTGTTTTAAAGAATGAAAATTAATGAACTGCTTGAAAAACTAAAAATTGATAAAAAATCCGCTATAGTGCTGTTGATTGGAATTTTCGGTATTTTTTTATTGGGAATAAGTACTTTTTTCTCAAATGAAAACATAAATACTAATGAGGACAAAGTAGAGACCGAGGTTACTACTTCCATAAGCAGTGAAATGATTGAATCGAAATTGGAAGAACGTCTTGAAGATACGATTTCTCAGTTAAGCGGCGTCGGAAGCGTTACAGTAATGGTAAGTGTTGCTTCAGCAGGAGAATACGTATATGCTCAAAACACAAAAAACGAAAAAGATTCTGACAAATATGCTTCTGACAGCGAAATCATTATTTATGAGGATGAAAATGGTGAGACGGCATTGGTGGTTAGTATTAAGTGTCCTGAAATATTAGGTGTTGCCGTGATTTGTGATGGTGGTTCAAGCTCTGTCATTAAATCTGAAATTACACAACTTGTAACAAGCCTTTTCGGAATAGGCTCCGACAGGGTTTATGTAGGCTCAAAAGCCTCAAAATGATACATAAGGAGAAATTAGAATGAAAATTACAACAAAGAAAAAACACGCAGTTTTAGCCTCTCTTGTACTTATATTAGGTGTTGCTGTTCTGGCAAATTGGTATCTCACATCACCTGATACCAGTATAAGTCAGGTGATGGGTGAATCTGATGTGGATACAGAGAATGCAAATTCACAGAATTTGGGTGATGCCGTACTTGTTAATTCAACTGATATTAGTGACGAGTATTTTGCATCAGCAAAGCTTTCAAGAGATAATTCATATGATGAGGCTGTAGCAACTCTTAAAGAAATAGTTAACAGCAGTGAAGCTGATGAACAATCTATACAGACGGCTTCTGATGCAATAACTGTAATGTCTGAACGTAAAGTTGCACAAACAAATATAGAAAATGTTGTTCAAGCAAAAACCGGAAGTTCATGTGTTGCTGTCATTTCAGATAATGGTGTTGAGATAATTGTTGATAAATCGGTTATTTCTGACGATGTAATCCTCCAAATAAAGGAAATAGTTATGACAAATACTGACATTTCGCAAGAAAAAATTTCAATAATTGCCGCAAAATAGTTGTATATTTTTTATTTTATGCTATAATTATAATAAAATTAAAAGCCTTCGGTGTTCCGAGGGCTGATTGGCGTATACGGAGGTTTAAGCAATGAAAAGAAGTGAAGCAAGAGAACAGGCATTTATTGTTGTATTTGAAAAAGAGTTTAATACTGAATATTCGGTTGATGAAATCATAGAAGCAGCAAGCGATGCAGACCTGTTTGATATTGATCCGTTTGCAAAAAATCTTTGCGAGGTGACTTTTGAAAACACCGAAAAGCTCGACGAAATCATTACGTCTAATCTTAAAGGTGGATGGCGTATATCAAGAATTTCAAAAGTGGCATTGGCAATTCTTCGCATTGCAATTTGTGAAATATCGTTGTTTGATGATGTTCCGGTGTCAGTGTCAATAAACGAAGCTGTTGAACTTGCTAAAAAATATGCGGCAGAAGAAGATGCAAGATTTATTAACGGTCTTTTGTCTTCCGTTGTTCGCAAGATGAAGGCTGACGCATAAAAATGTATTTAGGCATTGATACAAGTAATTATACATCCTCATGTGCGGTGTATGATTCAAAAAACAATATTTTTTATTCACAGAAAAAACTTTTACCTGTTTCGGAAGGTCAGATAGGACTTCGCCAGTCAGACGCAGTTTTTCATCACACAAAGAACCTTCCGTCTTTGCTTTCGGCGTTGTGCAGAGATTATTCTGATAAAATATCTGCTGTTGGATATTCACATGCACCGAGAGATGATAAGAACTCATATATGCCTTGTTTTTCCGTAGGTGAAGGCTATGCTAAGGTATTAGCTTCTGCATTAAATGCAAACACATATGCATTTTCACATCAGTCAGGTCATATTGCCGCAGCATTGTGGTCTGCAGGCAGGACAGAGCTTGTTAATGAGAAATTTATTGCCTTTCATGTTTCAGGCGGAACAACAGATGTTTTATATATTACACCTGATGAAAATAGGATTTTTAATATTGAAACTATCGGTGCTTCGCTTGATTTAAAAGCAGGACAGGCGGTTGACCGTGTAGGTGTTATGCTGGGGCTTTCTTTTCCGTCCGGTCCTGAGCTTGACCGACTTTCACTTTTGAGTGATAGGGAATTTAAAATAAAACCTTATATGCGTGATGGTTCATGCAGTTTTTCAGGCATTGAAAATAAATGTCATCAGATGCTTAATGACGGTGAAAAAAAAGAAGATATTGCAAAATATTGCATTTCATATATTCTTTCTGCAATTGAAAAAATGACGGAATACGCACTTTCTAAAGTCGGTGATGTTCCCGTTGTTTATGCAGGTGGTGTTATGTCGAATTCACTTATTAATCCGGCACTTACAAAGAAATTTAACGGCTTGTTTGCCAAGCCTTATTACTCTTCTGATAATGCGGCAGGAACAGCATATCTTACGTATCTTAAGGAGCAAAGAAAATGATAACATCAAAAGCATTAACAGTTTCACAGCTTAATATGTATGTGAAAATGATGTTTGAATCCGATATGAGGCTTAATAAGATTTTGCTTGTTGGGGAGATATCAAATTTTGTGAATCACTACAAAACAGGCCATTGCTATTTCTCGTTGAAGGATTCAGATTCGTCAGTAAAAGCTGTTATGTTTGCAAGAAGTGCCCAACTTCTTAAATTTAAGCCGGAAAACGGTATGCGAGTTTATGTTACAGGCCGTGTTTCTGTTTTTGAACGTGATGGTGTCTATCAGATTTATGTTGATTCCATGGAGCCTGAGGGTGCAGGCGAATTGATGCTTGCTTTTGAACAGCTAAAGAATAAGCTGTTGTCAGAGGGAATCTTTGATGATGATTTAAAAAAGCCTATTCCTCAGTTTCCAAAAAAAATAGCAGTGGTAACTTCTCCGGTTGGTGCCGCAGTTCAGGATGTTATAAATGTTCTTTCAAGACGATATCCTATTGCTGAAATTATTTTGTGCCCCGTTGCGGCACAAGGTGTCAGTTGTTCAAAGGAAAATACAAATATGATTGAACTGATTAATAGTCAAAAAGCTGCTGATATTATAATTTTGTGTCGTGGCGGTGGTTCAATTGAAGATTTGTGGGGATATAATGACGAGAATCTTGTGAGAACGGTTGCACTATCGCAGATACCTGTAATGACCGGCATCGGTCATGAGACAGATTTTACACTTTGTGATTTTGCGGCTGATTTAAGAGCTCCCACACCATCAGCGGCAGCAGAGCTTGCCGTTCCTGATATCCAAGAACTTTATCAGATAAACAGTGGCTTGATATTTCGTTTGGAAAAGTCTGTGAGCAAATTTTTAGATGACAGGGATATGGAACTGTTAAATCTTAATATCCGTCTTTCAGTACTTGACCCACAAAAAAATCTTGAAAAACAAATTGAAGAACTTAATTCGCTAAATTTAAGACTCGTTTCAGCATTGACTTTTAGTATTGAAGAAAAAACATCTCAATTAAGAGTGTTAACCGAAAAACTTAGACTGCTGAATCCTTTGGAACTTCTAAAAAAAGGTTTTATACCTGTTTATCACAAAAACAAGAGAGTTATGTCCGTATCAGCTATTTCAAAAAATGATGAAATATTGCTTGAGTTTGCAGACGGGTGTGCAGTTTGTGATGTAAAAGAAATTAAACCGGAGTGTTAAAAATGGAAAATATGACATATGAACAGGCTGTAAAAAAGCTTGAAAAAATTGTACTTAAGCTTGAAAAAGGCGGTCTTTCTCTTGAGGAAACAGTAAAGCTTTATGACGAAGCAACAAAACTTTCGGGATATTGCACTGCAATGCTTGATAATGCAAAGGTAAAAGTTTCCGAATTAACAGCAAAGTAAGGTGATATTTATGACTGATATTATGGAACAGCACAGAGCTGATTTTGAGAAAGCTGTTATGGGGTTTGTTCCTCAAGCAGGGGAATCATATAAACTCATTGAAGAAGCAATGAAATATTCTCTTGAAGCAGGCGGAAAGAGAGTCAGACCTGTTCTTACAATGGAGTTTGCAAGAGTTTGCGGTGTTGAAACTTCTGTTGCCATTCCTTTCGCTACAGCAGTGGAGTTTATTCACACCTATTCTCTTATTCATGATGATTTGCCATGTATGGATAATGACGATATGAGAAGAGGTAAACCATCGTCTCATATAAAATTCGGCGAGGCAAATGCATTACTTGCCGGAGACGCTCTTCTTACTCATGCATTTTCTTGTATTGCCGAATCAGGATCAGACAGCAGATTGATTACTGATGCAGTTAAAGAGCTGGCTTCTTTTGCAGGTGTGAACGGAATGATTGGCGGTCAAATAGTTGATCTTCAGGGTGAGAATAAAAATCTCGGCATAGATGAGCTTTTTATTATGGATAAATTAAAAACTGCGGCTCTTATAAAATCTGCCTGTGTATTGGGGTGTATTGCGGCCGATAAGTATGGAAATATTCCTTATGCTGTTGATTTTGCTGAAAACCTCGGCATTGCATTTCAGATTATTGATGATATTCTTGATTATCTTGAAGGAGAAGCAAACAGTGATATAATATCCGGTAAATCCACGTATGTATCGCTTCTCGGAATTGAGTACGCAAAACAAAAAGCGGATGAATATACTAATAAAGCACTTGCTGCTCTTGATGGAATTGACGGTGACACATCAGCACTTCGTGCTTACACAATAAAGCTTCTTAATAGACAATCATGAAATTCGGTGTTAGATTATGGCTGATATGAATTTACTTTCAAAAATTACAAAACCATCTGATATAAAGCAGTTATCTTATGAACAGCTTGATGAACTTGCAAGCGAAATTCGTACCACACTTATTAATACTGTTTCGGAAACAGGCGGTCATCTTGCATCAAATCTTGGTGTAGTTGAACTTACAATTGCTTTGCATAAGGTTTTTAATTCTCCTCATGATAAGATTGTGTGGGATGTGGGACATCAGGTTTATGTCCATAAATTGATTACGGGACGTTATGATAAGTTTTCTACACTTCGTCAGTATGGTGGCTTGTCCGGTTTTTCTTCCCCCGATGAAAGCGAACACGATATATTCTTTTCCGGACACAGCAGTACTTCTATTTCTGCGGCTTACGGTATTGCACAGGCTAATAAAATAAAAGGTAATAAAAACTATGCAATTGCTGTGATTGGAGACGGAGCCTTTACAGGCGGAATGGCGTATGAGGCACTCAATAATGCGGGCAGAGAGCGTTCTCGCCTTATTGTTATCCTAAATGACAATGATATGTCCATCTCTAAAAATGTTGGTTCTCTGGCTAAACATCTTGCTGTTATTAAAGCTCGTCCCTCGTATTTTAGAATAAAAGATCGTACGGAACGAGCAATAAATAAAATTCCGTTTATAGGTTTTAAACTGTCAAATTCTGTTTTTAAACTAAAAACAAGCATAAAAAGGGCACTGTACAAATCAAGTACAATGTTTGAAGATCTCGGTTTTCGTTATATGGGCCCAATAGACGGACATAATATAGAGATACTTACAGATGCTCTTGAAGGTGCAAAATCAGCAAATTATCCTATTTTGCTTCATATAAAGACAACAAAGGGAAAGGGGTATAATTACGCTGAAATTGAGCCGAGTGTATTTCACGGTATTTCCAAGTTTGATATTGATACTGGCGAATTTCACGCAACCGGTACATCTTTTTCAAACGAATTCGGCAAACTGATGTGTCATTTTGCAGGCAATGACAAAAGAATCTGCGGTGTTACGGCAGCAATGTCTTTAGGTACAGGATTGCATGATTTTGAGCATCAGTTTCCGGACAGATTCTTTGATGTAGGAATTGCGGAAGAACACGCTGTCACTTTCTGCTCCGGACTTGCTAAAGGCGGAATGGTTCCAGTTTTTGCAGTTTATTCTGCGTTTTTACAGAGAAGTTATGACCAATTGGTGCATGATGCAGCACTGCAGAAACTTAAAATAGTTATTGCTATTGACAGAGCAGGTTTTATTACAGGTGATGGTGAGACACATCATGGCTTGCTTGATGTACCGTTTCTTAATACCATTCCGGGGATAACAATTTTTTCTCCTACTTACTATTCAGAAATGAATAATGCTTTTGTTAAAGCACTGTACCACGAGCCGGCTGTTGTTGCAGTTCGAATGTTTAAAGGCTCTGAACCGGACTTGCCTGAAGATTTTACTCCTTCCGGTGAAGATTTTGATATTTACGGTAATAATGATTCTGACATTGCAATTGTAACATACGGCAGACTTTTTGCTTCTGCCGCAAAAGCAAAAAAACTTTTGAGTGAAATGCAAAATATCAATATCAAGATAATAAAACTTAACAAAATAAAGCCTGTTGATCCGCTATCTGTCAATGCTGTTCTGAACTGTAAAAATGTCTTTTTCTATGAAGAAGGTGAGCTCAGCGGCGGCATAGGTGAGACATATAATATGCTGTTGACTAAATCGGGTTTTAACGGTAAATTAATAATTAAAGCTGTTGAGGATGAATTTGTACATCATGCAACTGATAAAGTTTTGCTAAAAGAATACGGTTTTGATGAAGAATCAATGGCGGAGTTTATTGCGGAGGTAATAACAAATGAGTGATAAGATTCGCCTTGATGCAAGAATATTTGAGTTAGGATTAACTGAAAGCCGTGAAAAAGCTAAAGCATTCATCATGGCAGGACAGGTGTATGTAAACGGTATGAAGGCAACAAAAGCCGGCACAACCGTTACAGAAAAAGATCAAATTGAAGTCAGAGGCACCAGTGAGTTTGTCAGTAGAGGCGGTCACAAGCTTAAAAAAGCGATTAGTGTGTTTCCGATAGATTTAAAAGACAAAATCTGCATGGACATCGGGGCATCGACCGGCGGTTTTACTGACTGTATGCTCCGGAACGGTGCTATAAAGGTATACAGTATTGATGTTGGATATGGTCAGCTTGCATGGAAGCTCCGCAGTGATCCACGTGTTATAAATCTGGAAAGAACAAACATAAGATATGTTACAAAGGAACAGGTATGCGACGAAATTGATTTTTTTTCAGTGGATGTGTCATTTATTTCGCTTTGTTTGGTGCTGCCTGCTGCATATCCTTTGCTGCGTGAAAACGGTGAGTGTGTATGTCTTATTAAGCCTCAGTTTGAAGCGGGGAGAGATAAAGTTGGAAAAAAAGGTGTTGTACGAGACAAATCAGTACACATTGAAGTTATAAAAAAGATATATGACTTTGCCAAGGATAGCGGATTTACTGTTCTGGGGCTTGATTATTCTCCAATAAAAGGACCCGAAGGTAATATTGAATACCTCATTCATTTGAGGAAAAGCGATGAAGAGAGTGCAGATGTTGATATTGCAGCAGTTGTTGAATCTTCTCACACAGATCTTGATAAATAATTCAGAGGTAATAAAATGAAAGTAACATTAATGCCTAATCTTACAAGAAAAAATGCTTATGATTTGATGCTGAAATTATGTTCGGCTTTGGATAAATTGGGCATTAATTATGATTGCTTTGGTGATTTTTCGAGCTATGATGTTAATTTTCCGACAGTAAGCTTATTGTCAGATGATACAGATGTTCTTTTTGCAATCGGTGGCGATGGAACAATGATAAGAGCTGCAAAAGCTGCATTAACTTATAATATTCCGATACTTGGAATAAATGCAGGGCATCTTGCATTTCTCATGGGACTCGAAACTGATGAGATTAAATTGCTTAATAAACTTCTTACGGGAGATTATTTTATTGAGGAACGCATGATACTTAAACTTGATGTTTTTAACAATAGTGGTGAAGAGGTTTTCAGCTCAAGCTGTATAAATGATGCAGTATTTGCCAGAGGTGCAGAAATTAGGCTTGCTTCCTTTGATTTTTACTGTGACAACAGATTTGTAAACCGATATACATCAGATGGCTTGATAATCTCAACTCCAACAGGTTCAACGGCCTATAACCTTTCAGCAGGCGGTCCTATCGTTGATCCCAGGCTTGAAAGTATAATCTTAACCCCAATTTGTCCTCATTCGCTTGAAGAGCGAACGGTATTATTTAGTTCAAATTCAAATCTTAAAATTATAAACCCCATAGAAAGCCGTAATGATGTGCGTCTTTCGTGTGATGGGAGTGACAGTATATTTTTTGGGGCAGGTTATTGGGCAGAAATAAAAAAATCAGATGAAAAGGTTAGGTTTATCCGTCTCAAGGATGATACATTTATGGATATTTTGAACAAGAAGATGAAATATAAATAATTACGGAGAGAAAGATATGAAAAAAGAAAGACATTTATTAATTTTAGAATTAATAGAAAAATATTCAATAAGTACCCAGGAGGAACTTCTTGAAAAGTTATTGGAATGTGGCGTAGAGGTTACACAGGCAACAGTGTCCAGAGATATAAAAGAGCTTCGCCTTGTAAAACAGCCCGTTGCAAACGGTCAGTATAAATATTCTCTTGCTTCAAGCACTGATGAAAAATATATGAAATATTATTCGATTTTTGCAGAGTCGGTAACCTCTGTTGATTTTGCTCAGAATATATGCTTGCTTAAATGCCATCCCGGGACGGCACCGGCTGCCTGTGCTGCCATTGATGCACTTGATTTGTCAGAAGTTCTTGGTACGCTTGCCGGTGATGATACTATATTTATTTTGTGCAGAAGTGAGCGTGCTGCTCAGAACACAAAGCGAGAGCTCGAAACATTGTTTAAGTAAGGATTGATTGATATTGCTTTCAAACTTAAAGATTGATAATATTGCCATAATTGAAAAAACTTCCATAGATTTCGGTTCAAGTTTTAACTGTATGACGGGTGAGACCGGTGCAGGTAAATCCATAGTTATTGACTCAATTAATGCAATCTTAGGTGAAAAAACTTCACGTGAACTCATAAGAAGCGGTGAAACAAAGGCTACCGTAAGTGCGTATTTTACTGATATATCAATGAGAACCCAAAATATTTTGAAGGACATGGCTATTCCCTGTGAATCGGACAACTCTCTTCTCGTAAGCCGAACTCTTACAAAAGACGGTAGAAATACCTGTAAAATTAACGGTTTCAGTGTTACTGTGTCAATGCTGAAAAGAATAGGTTTCAGCCTTATAAATATACATGGTCAATCTGATAATCAGGAGTTAATGTCTCCCGAGCTTCATTATACATTTATAGATGCTATTGCTGATAATTCGGAGCTGTTAGATTCCTACAAGGAAAGTTATTCTCAGCTTCTGTCTTTAAAGTCCGAAATAAACAGACTGATTGTTGATGATGCAAAAAAAGCAAGACAGATTGATTTACTTTCTTATCAAATTGATGAACTCGAAAAAGCTGATTTGCGAATAGGAGAGCGTGATGAACTTCTTGCACGAAGAAAAATCATCAATAATTCTCAAAAGCTTGCTGAGTCACTGTCACTTGCATATTCAGCAATAGCCGGCGACGATGATTACAATGGAGCAGCCTCCATGTTGTTTGATGCTGCAAGAGCCTTATCTATTGCTGCTGAATACCTTGACGATGCAAAGGGAATTGCAGAGAACATAAATGATATTGCATACACTGTAGATTCATATTTGTCTGATATTAATAACTTTCTTGATGATACAGCATTTGATGAACGTGAATTGTTAGATATAGAGGAACGTCTTGATGTAATATACCGTCTTTCAAAAAAATACGGAGAAAATGAAGAAGAAATGCTGATTTTTCTTGACAAAGCAAAAGAAGAATTGCATAATATAACATATTCAGATGAATTACTTGAAAAATTGAATAGCAAACTTGCAAAATGTGAAAAGGAAACTTTGGAAATTGCAAAAAAATTATCTGACTCAAGAAAAAAAGCGGCTGTAACTTTTTCAAAGCAAATTCAGCAGGAGTTATCTTTTCTTGATATGCCTGAAACAAAGTTTTCTGTTAAGTTTGAAGAAGTGCCTTTTGGTGAAACAGGTATTGATAATATGGAATTCCTCATTTCTGCAAACAGGGGAGAAGAGCCGAAGCCTCTTGCTAAAATTGCATCAGGTGGTGAATTGTCAAGAATTATGCTTGCAATAAAGAGTGTATTCGCAGACAAAGATGACACAGATACCTTGATTTTTGATGAGATTGATTCCGGTGTCAGCGGGAGAGCGGCGGGAAAGATTGCCCGAAAGCTGTATGATGTTTCACGGAATCGACAAGTAATTTGTATAACACATTTACCTTCAATTGCGGCGTTTGCTGACGAACATTTGCTTATCTCAAAAGCTGTAAAGGGTGAAAAAACTTATACCTCTGTTACTCCACTGAATCAGGAAAGCAGAGTTGCGGAAATTGCAAGAATAATTGGCGGAAACGAAAATAATAAGATTTATCATGATTCAGTAAAGCAACTTTTGAATGAAGCTGAAAAATATAAAAAAGGATGAAAAATATGAAAATCGGTGTGTGCGGCGGTAAGGACCGCATAAGAGGTGTTGCAGAAAACGGTCTTGATTATCTTGAAGCTAATTTCAGGTGGATAGCTTGCTGTGACAATGAAGAATTTGAAGCATTTAAAGCCGAGCTCGCAAAATATTCAGTACGTTGTGAAGCAGCAAACTGTTTCTTTTCCGGTAATATGAAAATTACAGGAGAAAACATAGACTATGATGCAATATCTGAATTCCTTGAAAAAGGCTTTGCTCGTGCAAATGAGTTGGGTGTAAAAATGGTTGTTCTCGGCTCGGGCGGTTCAAGAAATATCCCGGATGGCTATTCCTATGATAACGCTGTTCGTGATATCATTAATGTAGTTAAGAATTATATTTCGCCTGCTGCGGCAAAGTACTCAATTAATTTTGTATTTGAACCTCTTTGTAAAAAGGAATCGAATATTATAAATACGATCAAGGAAGGTGCTATGCTTGCTGCTGCAATTGATTGTGATAATGTAGGAACACTCGGGGACCTTTATCATATGTATGTTGAAGGTGATACATATGATGATATAAAAGAGCTTAAAGGTGTTTTTTGCCATGCTCATATATCAAATCCCAATCCCGATGATGATGACAAAAAGCGTTCATATATGAAGAATCCCGATGAATTTGATTATAAAGGATTTTTTGATGCACTTAAAGAAGTTGACTGTGAAAGAGTTTCAATAGAGGCTGATACAGATGATTTTTACGCTGATATTGCTGACGCAGCAAAAATAATGAAAATGTATAAATAATTTCGGAGGATATATAAAAATGACAGTTTATGATGAACTTGTTGCAAGAGGTCTGATTGCACAGGTAACAGATGAAGAAGAAATTAAGGAACTTATAAATAATGGTAAAGCTGTTTTCTATATCGGTTTTGATCCAACCGCAGACAGTTTACATGTAGGTCACTTTATGGCACTTTGTCTTATGAAAAGACTTCAGATGGCAGGCAACCGTCCAATTGCTTTGATTGGTGGTGGTACTGCAATGATTGGTGACCCTTCCGGTCGAACTGATATGCGTCAGGTCATGACGAAAGAAACGATTCGGCATAATTGCGATTGTTTTAAGTCACAAATGGAGCGTTTTATTGAGTTTGGAGAAGGAAAAGCTCAGATGGTTAATAATGCTGAGTGGCTTCTTGATCTCAATTATGTAGATGTTCTTCGTGAGGTAGGTGCCTGTTTCTCTGTAAATAATATGCTCAGAGCTGAGTGTTATAAACAGCGTATGGAAAAGGGGCTTTCTTTCCTTGAGTTTAACTATATGATCATGCAGAGCTACGATTTCTACCATCTTTACAAAAATTATGGCTGTAATATGCAGTTCGGCGGCGATGATCAGTGGTCAAATATGTTAGGTGGCACAGAGCTTATCAGAAAGAAGTTGGGCAAAGATGCATATGCTATGACTATTACTCTTCTTCTGAATTCTGAAGGAAAGAAGATGGGAAAAACCGCAAAAGGTGCAGTTTGGCTTGATGCGAACAAAACTTCGCCGTATGAATTTTATCAGTACTGGAGAAACGTTGATGATGGCGATGTTATCAAGTGCCTTAAAATGCTGACATTTCTTCCTCTTGATGAAATTGAAGCAATGGAGACATGGGAGGGTAGTGAGCTTAACAAGGCAAAGGAAATCCTTGCTTTTGAGCTTACAAAGCTTGTTCACGGTGAAGAAGAAGCAACAAAAGCTCAGACAACAGCAAGATCTCTCTTCGGTGCTAATGCAAATGTGGATACAATGCCAACTTTTGAGCTTTCTGCAGACGATTTTGTTGATGATTCGATTGCTATAAACGAAGTTCTTGTAAAAGCAGGAATTGCAAAGTCAAAAGGTGAAGGCAGACGTCTTATAGAGCAGGGCGGTATTTCTGTTGATGATGTAAAGGCAACATCTCCTGTTGCAACTATTCCTAAAGCTGAATTTGATAAAGGCTATGTTGTCATCAAAAAGGGAAAGAAAATATTTATTAAGGTAGTTGTAAAATAATTAAAAAAGTAAGCTGTACAAACTTAATCGTACAGCTTACTTTTTTAAATTAAATTGTTAGTTTTAAGATATTCAATAATGATATCAGCACATTTCTCATATGAAAGCGTGGAGGTGTTAAGACAGATATCATAATTTTCCATCTCTGTTCTGTCATTGCCTGTGAAATATTTATAATGGTCATTACGCTTTTTGTCGACCTTTTCAATCCTATTTTCAGCATCCTTCTTGCTGATCATAAGACGTTCAGCCTCAGTTTTAATTCTGTCATTTTTATCTGCATAAACAAATACCCGAACAAGTCTTGCAACATCCTTTAAAACGAAGTCTGCACATCTGCCGATTACTATATATGATTCTTTTTCAGCAAGCTCTTTCAGGATTTTTGCTTGATAATTGAACAGATTTTCTTCTGATGTAAATTCGCTGCTTGAAGGCGGTATTAAATCACCTCTGTAGATATATTTTGAAAAGCGGAATAGGGGATTTATCTTTAATTCCTCGTCAGTTCTGGCAAACAGGTCAATACTTATTCCGCTTTCTTCTGATGCTAATTGCAGGATATCCTGCTCATATAACTTAATTCCGAGCTTTTTCTCTAACTCTTCGCCTATATAGCTTCCACCGCTTCCGCAGGTTCTGGAAATGGTAATTACATAATTATTCATTGTTTTTCCCCCTTTTATGCTTCTGTATATATTATAACAAAGTGTTGTAGTATTTGCAATACCTGTAAAAGAAAATGGTATCCGAAATCGATCGGATACCACATTTTTTACTGATTAAGAGCACTGCCGAAGGTAGATTTTTTCTTTTTCTTAGGTTTGTATTTAGGCGGATTTTCCAGACGCATTCTGACTGATTTACTCTTTTTAACCTTTGAGTTTACTCTTATGAAAGGTTCCATAATGGAATCGCTGACATGATCAAGAACAGTCTGATACATGTTACCTTCATACTCATATGATGACAACATTGTAACAACAATAACATCCTGTACTTCATTTGTACCATCATCAAAGATTTCATTAATGATGTTGAACAGTTTTTTTACTCTTTGTGTATTATTTTCTTTGATTGTATTAAATACGAGAGGATTAACATGGTTTATAAAAAAATCCTCACACAAAAATTCGTCATACTTTTCAATATGAGCTTTGTACTCATCCTTAAGCTGAGGGTAAAGTGATGCTAATCTTACTGCAAGTGTTGCAGGATCATACAAAAGTGCACCGCTTTTTACTGCCGAACGTGATACAGTTGCCTGTGCCTTGACATTCTGCTGTCTCTTTGCAATTTTTTTAGGAGTAAACTCTTCATTGATGTTTTCAATTATCTCATTTGCAACAGATTTAACATCACGAATGTCGTATTCTTCAAGCACAAGCAGAAAACTTACGAGCAGTGTATAATCGCTGTCATCTAAACTGCTTGCATCTTTACTTCCGGCGAGAAGTCGTATTTTGTTCTCATTAAATAAAATTCTTATTTTTCCTTTTTCGCCACTGTATGAAAGATAGCTTGCTTTATCTCGAGTAAAAACCGGCACTGTGCCTTTTTCCATACCTTCAGGAATATCAGCTTTGAAACCGAGTTTTTTAATTGTTGGTTCAAGCTCCGTGTAAAGAGTTGAAAATACTGAATTTAATTCTATCATTTTTATAATGTCCTTTCAGGATAATCAGCCATTAAGAGCTTTGAAATTATCCTTATTTGCTTTGTAAAGATTTTTAAATACTTCAAACTGCTTATTATAAATTGCTTTGTTTGATGCATTTGGGTGATATGTTTTTACTACAGGTATAAGCTTCTTTGCCTCACTTACACTGCTGATCATACCAAGACCACATGCAATGATAACTGCTGCTCCTACAGCACCTACATTTTGAGGGCTGTCAACAGTTTCAACAACTCTGCCTGTAACATCAGCGAGGATTTGACAGGTTACCTGCGAAAGAGCACCGCCGCCTACAAATCTAATTGTGGGGGATGTATTTATTTTCTTATCTTGAACATCAATAAACCATTTAAGATGGAAACAAACACCTTCAATAACAGCTCGTAATAATTCTGATTTTCCTGTTTCCAAACTAATATTAAAGAATGAACCTCTTGCATTCGGATCTTCAAAGGGACAGCGGTTACCGTGAAGCCAAGGAGTAAATATTACACCGTTTGCACCGGCAGGGACTTTATCAATTACTTCTGACATATAGTCGTAGAGGCTTGTATATTTTGCTTCATATGATTCTGATATATCTTCTTTCTTCAGATAAATACCAACTTCATCAAGACAGAGGTGATCTTTTGCCCATTCAAGGCACTTGCCTGCAGTTTCCAGTTCTGCAAAGTAGTTGTATTTACCTTCATCTGCACCGACAATAGCCGCAATCATAGCATTGGCATCAACAATACTCTTATTAACAACAGTGGAAACCCAGCCGGAAGTACCTGAGTAAACATGAGTATCTCCCATTTCAACGGAACCCGCACCTACACCGATAAGAGATGCATCACCGCCACCTCCAAATACGGCGATTCCCGGCACAAGATGCAATTCGTTTGCTGCTTTTTCGGTAAGCTCTCCGATTTTTGCAGTACAGGGTTTGATTTCAGGCATATGCTCAAATTTAATTCCGAGCATATCAGTCATTTCTTTGCTCCAGCCTTCTTTTCCTTTTCTTATGTCATAAAGCATTGCTGCAAAAGCAGAATCGGGTGTCATACAGAACTCACCTGTCATGCGGCAGATAAGATATTCCTTAACATCAAGCCATTTATGTACTTTTTTGAAGTTTTCAGGCTCATGTGCTTCAACCCATTTGTATTTCCATACAGGATCTTTAACAGATGCCGCTACAGCACCTGTGATCTGGAGTGATTTAAGAAGCTTGGGAATATTTGCACCTGCAATCTGAGGACCGTGTGCAATACCTTTTTTTAATTCTTCTCTTGCACGTTGATCCATATAGCTCATAGCACGGCGAACATGGTTACCGTCTTTGTCAACAAGAACAACGCCCTGCATCTGTGAACAGAAAGATATTCCGCTGATCTCATCAGCTTTAATGGCTGCCTTATCCAAAGCTTTTGCTGTGGTATCGCACATAGCCTGCCACCATTCATTAGGATCCTGCTCTGCACCGCCGTCAGGGAATACATAAAGCTCATAGCCTTGCGAAGCTGCACCAAGAAGCCTTACGGTATCGGAAATTTCAAAAACACAGGTTTTAACACCCGTTGTGCCGATGTCATAGGTAATTGCAAACTTTTTATCCATAATGATTCCTCCGTTTACATTCTTCGTCTGCCTTCAATAGCTCTTGAAAGAGTAACTTCATCTGCATATTGAATATCTGTACCTACAGGCAGACCGAAAGCAATTCTGGTAATTTTAATATCAAATGGTTTGATAAGTTTAGATAAGTACATCGCTGTTGCTTCCCCTTCGATATCTGAATCAGTTGCAATGATTATTTCAGATATTTCATCACCGCTGAGTCTTGCGAGCAATTCTTTGACAGTAAGCTGTTCAGGTCCAATACCGTCAAGAGGGGAGATAGCACCATGTAAAACATGATAAATACCTGAAAACTCTTTTGTCTTTTCTATTGCAATGAGACTTTGTGAATCCTCAACAACGCATACAACCGAATGCTCTCTTTTTTCATTTTTACAAATAGGACAAAGATCTTCCTCTGTCAGGTTGCAACATATTGCACATTTATGGATTTTTTCGCAAGCATCATCAATGGCTAATGATATAGATTTTGATTCATTTCTGGGAAGTCCTAAAATATAGAACGCTATTCTTTGCGCAGTTTTTCTGCCTATTCCGGGCATTCGCTCAAACTGTTCAATTAGTTTTTGAAGGGGAACTGCATTGTATTGCATCAGAAAAGTCCGCCCATTCCGGGAATATTCATTCCACCTGTGAGCTTACCCATTTCTGACTCCATTGTTTCATCAGCCTTTCTCATTGCTTCATTAATTGATGCAAGAAGGAGATCTTCAAGCATCTCAATATCTTCAGGATCAACAACTTCAGGTTGCATTTTTATTGATTTTACTTCATGTTTGCCGTTAACTGTAACTTCAACAGCTCCACCGCCTGCAGAGGATGTGAATTCAGACTCTTCAACAGATGCTTGAGTTTTTGCCATCTCTTCCTGCATTTTCTGAAGCTTCTGCATCATATTGCCGCCTTGATTTGCATTAGGGATTCTTGCTTTCATTTTTTATTCCTCCAGTAAATTAACCTAATCTGACGGAAAGATTCCGTCCGGTAATATTTTTGACTGCTTCTTCTACTTTAATTTGACACATTGGATATATCATCGGAAGAACAGCTTTATAGTTTGTAACAGTGATTGTGTTGCCGTTTAGTGTCGCATTTGTGCCCAATAAGTGGCCTGTAATTGGGGGACAAATCCTTTCTGCTTCGATCACACAGTTTGTCCACATCTTTAAACTGAATTCAGAATCAGACGACAGTGTGTTTTTTTCTGTCTGGGGTTCCGGATCAAAAACCGGTACAGAGTCAATCGGCTCCGGATCAAACATAAGTGCGGAATCAGCGGGTTCAGAATCAAACATAGGCTGATAATTGACAATCTGAGATTCATCAAAAATCGGTGCATCATCAAAAACAGGCTGTTCGTCAAAAATAGGCTCCTGCGTGGGGATGTAATCAAATGGTGGTTCATCATCATATTCTGCTGAATCATCCTCAAATACAAGAGAACTTAATATATCTTCTTTGCTTTGTTCTTTTTCTTTCGGCTCAATAACAGTTTTAATTTCCGGCTGTGGCATTATTACTGTTTTTCCTGCTAATAACTCTGCAACCTGTTTTTCAAGTTTTGCTATTCTTGCATACAGGGATGATATATCATTCGACACTTCAGGCGAACAAATTTTAATTATTGCCATTTCAGTTTCAATTCGTCTGTTTTGTGTTACTTTTATAGATGCTATTGCCTGAGACAATATATTCATTATTGAAAGTATTTCTTCTACACTGAATTTTTCAGAAAGCTTTCGTAGTTCTTCAAGCTCTTCATTCGTTGAAACAAGAATTTCTTCCGGCTTTTTTACGGATTTAATTATAAGAATACTTCTGAAATGGTTTGTTAGTTCTGTGCAAAGTCTTTCTGTATCACAAGAAGAATTATGAAGCTCATCTACAACAGCCAAAGCTTTTGAAGTATCTTTTTTTATAAATGCATCAGATAATTCAAACAAGTGTGATTTACTCATGATTCCTGCTGCATCGGAAACCACATTAACATCGACTTTTTCAGAAATACTTAAGCATCTGTCAAAAATAGAAAGTGCATCACGCATACCGCCGTCAGCTATTCTCGAAATAAGCACAGCGGCATCATCATCAAGGATGACATTTTCATTTTCAGCAACATATTTCAGTCGACCTACAATTGCATCAACTGATATACGCCTGAAATCAAAACGCTGACACCTTGATAGTATTGTAGCAGGGAGTTTTTGAACCTCTGTAGTTGCAAGAATGAAAACGATATGCTCCGGCGGTTCTTCAAGAGTTTTAAGAAGGGCATTGAATGCTTCAATTGTGAGCATATGAACCTCATCTATTATGTAAACTCGATATTTTGCCTGAGCAGGAGTAAAAGCTGATTCTTCACGCAAAGCTCTGATATCATCAATGCCTCTGTTACTTGCTGCGTCAATTTCAACTACATCAAGAACAGAACCATTATCGATACCTTTACAGATATCGCATTCACAGCAAGGATTTCCGTTAACGGGATGAAGACAGTTTATCGCTTTAGAAAGGATTTTTGCACACGAAGTTTTGCCCGTACCTCTTGACCCTGTAAAAAGGTAGGCATGGGCAAGTCTTGACTCTCTGACTTCATTAGTTAATGTTTCAGTAATATGCGGCTGACCTGCAACATCATTAAATGTTTGCGGACGCCATTTTCTATATAATACTCTATACAATATTATAACCCCTGAAATTAATAAAAAAGGAGTCCAACCTCGGTCACACGGCGAGCAGGCGAACTGTATCGCACGGGCATACCGCTTAATGCTGCTCGGTTCCCCGCCTGACATGGTTCACAGCGCTCCGTCGCACAGGACCAACGCGCCGCATGACAGAAATTGGACTCTCAATTCTGAATGTTATTATAATATATTTCATTGATAAAAGCAATAGGAAAATCAAAATTATTGCAAATTTTTTTATGTACCCCCCTTTATAGGGGGCAGGAAGGTTAGTTTTTAGCTTGATTTTCTTTTTTATTTTCGATGTTTTCTTGTTGAATGCTGTTTTCAAAATTATTTTGGTTAGCTTTCTTATCTTTAGTTTTCTTCTTTTTTGCATTGTCTTTGTTTTTAGCCATAAAGATCACCTCAAAAAATGTATTGCAATTTTAGTATTTTCAAATTTAAAAATTTTAAACAAAACTTGACATTTTTTTGTTTTTGGTGTTGTAATTTTTTGAGCACTGTGTTAAAATCAATTATGAATTATGCATTAGAAAAGGTGATTTTATGAAACTCAATGAAATTCCGTTGCTTCATAAGCTTTACGGAACAACTCCCGGAGAAGGTGTACAACCAAAGGAAGCACTCGCTTATGGTGTCGCCGGATTTGGACAGAATTTCATTTGTACCATTATCGGCTCATATCTTACCGTATTTATGACTGATGCACTTCTTTTTGGTTCAAATGATTTTATGCTCGGCACTGTTTCCGGTACAATGGCTGTTGCATTCCTCATGCTTGCAGTTCGTGTATTTGACGCATTAAATGACCCTATAATGGGATCTATTGTTGACAGAACACGTACAAAATATGGCAAGTGTCGCCCATATCTCAAATGGATGGCCATCCCTATCGGTATAATGACTCTTCTTTGCTTTTTACCTGTATATCAGGCAAAAAGTGTAGGTGCATTTGTTGGTATTGCTTGTGTATATCTTGTATGGTCAGTTGTTTACACTATTGTCGATGTTCCTTATTGGGGACTTTCAACTTGTCTGACAAACAATACTGAAACAAGAGGTAACATTCTTACTATAACAAGACTTCTTTGTACGCTCGGTGCAGGTATCGTAACAGTATTTGTTCCGATTATCACATCCGCTGTTACCGCTAAATATAAAACAGAGGCAGGCACTGTTGACCCTGTATACATCATGGATAATGCAAACGCACTTAAATGGACATATTTTATTTGTGCTCTTGTGCTTGTTCTTGTTGCTATGCCAATGTTCTTTGTTGGATTTAAACATACTAACGAGCGTTTTACTGCAACAACTGAAGCTCCGTCACTTATTCATAATTTAGGACTTCTTTTCAAAAATAAGCAGCTTCTCCTTGTTGTTATTTCCGGTGTTCTCGGCGGTGCAAGAACCGTTTATACATATACAGGCGGTCTTTATTTTGCTAAGTATGTTCTTAACAATGAAGGGGTATACAGCCTTATTACTCTTCTCGTTGTTCCCGGCGGTCTTGTTGCTTCAATTCTTGTTCCTTGGATGAGTAAGAAGTTTACAAAAAAATGGGCTTACATCGCAGTTCATTTGATGGGCGGCGTAGTAATGTTTGCTATGTACTTCATCGGATATAACGCTCCATGGAAGCTTGTTATTTGTGCAATCGGACTTGTTCTTCTTGGTATTCCTCAGGGCGTAAACAATATCATCACATACGCTATGATTGGTGATACGGTTGACTACCTTGAATGGAAAACCGGTGAAAGAGGCGAAGGTATTTGCTTTGCGATGCAGACTCTTATCAACAAAATTGGTATGGCAGTCGGTGCATTCGTAGGTGTTCTTGCATATTACATGGCAGGTATCAATCCTGATGCAGCAAACGGTATTTACATTACTGATGACGGCAAGACTCTTCTCTGGAACATGCTTGTTCTTTCAGGTGCTTTGAGCATGGTTCTTACTTGTGTTCCCATGTTCTTCTACAATATTACCGAAAAGAAGCAGAAGAAGATGGTTGAGGAAATTGAACAGAGAAAGCTTGCTGCAGGCGAGTCTGTTAATAAATAAAATGTGACATAATTTCAGCCGATACTAAAGTATCGGCTTTTTTATTCATTATCTTTAACTATCTGAAATGCAATTTTTGCTAAATCTTCAACACATTCAACTGAAGATATTTTTCTTCTGTATTCAGCTGCACCTCTGAGGCATTTGGTATACCACAGTGCGTGTTTTCTTGCTTCTCTTATCCCCACTCTTTCTCCTCTTTCAGCACATAAATTTTCTATATGCTTCAGCATAAAAAGCATTCGTTGTGAGACGGGAGGGTCTGGAACAATATTACCTGTTTTCAGATAAGCTGAAATCTGCTGAAAAATCCAAGGACAACCTAAAGCACCTCGGCCTACCATTATTAAATCACAATTTGTAGATTCATACATTTTAGCTGCGGAAAAAATATCAACAACGTCACCATTCCCGATTACCGGTATTGAGACGGCTTCTTTAACACGGCGAATAATGTCAACATTTACGCTTGGTGCATACATTTGCTCTTTTGTTCTGCCGTGTACTGTTATAGCTGCGGCACCGTTTTCTTGTGCAATTTTTGCCATTTCAATAGCATTTATATGTTCTGAATCCCAGCCGCTTCTGATTTTTACCGTGACGGGAACATTTACCTCTGAAGCAACCTCTTTAATAATTTTACCTGCAAGCTCAGGAGTACGCATCAGTGCACTGCCTGCACCGCCTTTGACTATTTTTGGTGCAGGACACCCCATATTTATGTCGATAATATCCGGCTTCATTTCAAGTGCAGCTAATGCTGCTTGAGCCATTGTTTTCGGATCGGTTCCGAATATCTGTACAGCAGAGGGATGTTCTGTCTCGGAAATTGACATCAAGTCTCCTGATTTTCTGTCACCCATTGTTACACCTTTTGCACTTACCATTTCACTTACAGTATATGCAGCACCAAAACTTTTACATAGCTCTCGGAATGTTTTGTCCGCAACCCCTGCCATGGGAGCAAGTGCGGCCGTTTTTTCTATTTCGATATTTCCAATTTTCATTTTGTGAATCCTTACATTTTACTTTTGAAATATTTTAGCATATTTTTTTGTATTTTGCATTACTTTTTCCGAAAAATATGTTATAATATTTTAAATAGACTTATTGTTGTGCTTCTGAAAGGTAGATTATTCATGAAATTGCTTGTACTTGACGGTAACAGTATTATTAACAGGGCTTTTTACGGCATAAAATTGCTTTCTACAAAGGACGGAAAATTTACTAATGGTATTTATGGTTTTATAAATATACTTTTTTCTCTCAGAGAAAATTACAAACCTGATGCTGTTGCTATTGCTTTTGACGTAAAAGCACCAACTTTTCGTCATAAATTGTATGAGGAATATAAGGGCAACAGAAAAGGCATGCCTGAAGAGCTGGCTGAGCAGATGCCCGTTTTGAAGAAATTGCTAAAAGCATTAGGCTATAAGCTTATTGAATGTGAGGGTTGGGAAGCAGATGATATAATCGGCACACTTGCAAAAAATTGCAAGGATTCCGATTTTTGTTACATTGCAACAGGTGACAGAGATTCACTGCAGCTTGTTGATGAAAAAGTTAATGTTCTTTTAGCTGCCCCCAAAGCTGGTAAGACAGAGACTGTTGTTTATGATTTTGGCAAAATAGTTGATGATAAAGGTGTTGAGCCTAAAAAACTTATAGAAGTGAAAGCATTAATGGGCGATTCATCTGACAATATCCCCGGTGTTATGGGAATAGGTGAAAAAACTGCTACAGATCTTATTAAGAATTTTGAATCGATAGATCATATTTATGAAAATATAGATATAATCAATGTAACCAATAGTGTAAGAAACAAGCTTATAAGTGGAAAAGACATGGCATTTCTGAGCAGAACTCTCGGCACTATAAGAACTGATGCACCTGTTTCAACTCAATACAGTGAATATATTCCGGGCAAAATAAATGAGCAGGAAGCAAAATCTATCCTCACAGAACTTGAAATGGTTAAGTTTATCGAAAAGCTTGGATTAAAAGATGTTGTTCTGACTAATTCGACGTGCTCATCTGTCAAATTCAATATAATTAACAGAAAGCTTGAAGAAATCATTACAGAGGTTTTAAATTCAAAGGAGCTATATTTTGTATGCAATTCTGATTTTACAAAAGCTTTTGTAAGCATTGATAACAGCGTAACTGAAGTAGATTTTTCTGATGTTATTCAGTTCCTTTCAGATAAAAGTATAAAAAAATACACATTTGACACTAAATCACTTCATGCAAATGCAATAAAAAACGGCTATAATGTTGAAAATATTGGATTTGATATTCTTCTTGCCGGTTATTTGCTTAATCCTAATTCGTCTGATTACAGTATAAATGCTCTTGCTGACAGTTATCGTGTCTCTGTTGATATTGACACCGAAAATCCTGACATAAGAGCTTGTGCTACACTTAGAGAGCTCACAAAAAAACTGAATGAGAATATAGAAGCAAACAACGAAGCTCAGCTACTCCATGAAGTTGAAATTCCTCTTGCTAAAGTGCTTTCAGCTATGGAAAATTACGGGTTTAAAGTAGATTTCCAAGGGATTTATGAATATGGTTCAATGCTTGATAAAAAAATTACCGAATTGGTTGAGACTGTTTATTCATACGCAGACGGTGAGTTTAATATTAATTCACCCAAACAATTAGGCGTTGTTTTATTTGAAAAACTGAAATTACCTGTAAAGAAAAAAACAAAAACGGGTTATTCTACAAATGCTGATGTTCTTGAGAGTCTTTATAATGAGCATCCGATTATACCTGCGATTCTTGAATACAGAACCGTTCAAAAGCTCAAATCAACCTATTGTGACGGTTTGCTGAAAGTCGTATCTTCTGATGGACGAATACATTCCACTTTCCAGCAGACAGAAACCAGAACAGGAAGACTGTCATCAACAGAACCAAATCTTCAGAACATTCCGGTCAGAAGTGAGCTTGGCAGGGAACTTAGAAGATTTTTCATCAGCGAACAAGGAAAAGTTCTTATAGATGCTGACTATTCGCAGATAGAGCTTAGAGTCCTTGCTGCAATATCAGAAGATAAAAATATGATTGATGCTTTTAATAACGGTGATGACATTCATTCAATAACCGCCTCACAGGTATTTAATATGCCTATGGAAATGGTTACTTCTGTTATGAGAAGCAGAGCAAAGGCTGTAAATTTCGGTATAGTATATGGTATAGGTGCTTTTTCGTTGAGTAAAGATATCGGTGTTTCTGTTTATGAGGCAAAAAATTATATAAAAAATTACCTTTCTCATTATTCGGGTGTTGAAAAATATATGGAATCTATTGTTGAAAAGGCTAAAGAGGATGGATATGTGACCACACTTTTTAATCGCAGACGTTATCTTCCTGAAATTAATGCCTCTAATGCAATTCAACGTTCTTTTGGTGAGAGAGTAGCAAGAAATATGCCAATTCAGGGAACTGCGGCAGATATTATAAAAATTGCTATGGTTAAGGTTTTTGATAGACTTAACAGTGAAAATATGCAGTCAAAACTTATTATGCAGGTTCATGATGAATTGATTATTGAAGCACCGGAGGATGAAGCTGAAAAGGCAATGGCAATTTTAAAAGAAGAAATGGAAAATGCCGTCAACTTAAGTGTTAAGATGTCTGTTGATGCACATATTGGAAAAACATGGTACGATGCAAAGGGCTGATAAAATGAATATTATTTTTACCTGCACAGGGAACACCTGCAGAAGCCCTATTGCTGAGGGATTATTCAAAAAAAAGACAAAGAAGTTTTTTGATAATATCATAGTTTCAAGCTGCGGTCTCAGTACGATGCCCGGAGATACTGCGAGTGAAAACGCAATAAAAGTGATGAGCGAACGAGGTGTCGATCTTACCTTGCATCGTTCACGTCAAATTAATCACTTTATAATTGATGAAGCTGATTATATAATTTGTCTTGCTCAATCACATTATAACGCCCTTTATCCGATTGTAGGTTCAAAAGCCGTTCTTTTAGGCAAAGGTATCCCTGATCCTTATATGGGTGATGAGAATGTTTACAGAGCATGTGCTGACAGTATTGAACAAGAAATTGATAATCTGCTCGCATCTGATTTATTTGCAGAAATAACAGAAATGACGGAAGATGATATTTTATTTGTGTCTGAAATAGAGAATGCAAATTTTTCCGAACCATGGAGCATCGATGCATTTTTATCTCAAATTAAAAAAGATTATTCTGTTTGCTATGTCGTAAAATATTTGAGTAAGGTTATAGGCTATATTTGCTGTGATGATATTTTAAATGAAGTTTATATAGGAACTGTAGCTGTTGATATAAACTTTAGAAGAAGGAATGTAGGATTACTTTTGATAAATAAAATAATCGATTATTGTAAAAATCATAATGCTCAGCTCCTTACTCTTGAAGTTCGTGAATCAAACACTCCTGCTATTAATCTTTATCTGAAATCAGGGTTTGAGATTTTGGGAAAGCGAAAAAGTTTTTACTCAAAGCCTGTCGAAGATGCATTGATTATGACAAAATATTTTAATGGTGATGAAAATGAAAATTTTAGCAATTGAATCCTCCTGTGATGAGACAGCCGCAGCCGTTGTGGAAAACGGTAGGTCTGTACTTTCAAACGTTATATCATCTCAGGTTGAAGAACATAAAATATACGGCGGAGTTGTGCCTGAAATTGCCTCCAGACGCCATGCAGAAAATATTTCAGATGTTGTCGAAAAAGCTCTTGCAGATGCAAATTGTACTTATGATGATATAGATGCAATCGGTGTAACTTATGCACCGGGTCTTATCGGTGCTTTACTGGTCGGTGTGAATTTTGCAAAGGGATTATCTTTTTCTACAGGCAAACCTCTGATTCCTGTTCATCATCTTCGTTCACATATTGCAGCAAACTACATTTCAAATCAATCTCTTGAGCCGCCATTTTTGGCTTTGGTTGTGTCAGGAGGACACAGTCATATCATAAATGTTAAAAGCTATACAAGTTTTGAAGTTATAGGAAGAACTCGTGATGATGCAGCAGGGGAGTGTCTCGATAAAGCTGCAAGGTCAATGGGGATACCGTATCCGGGCGGTGCAAATCTTGATAAAATTGCAAAAAACGGAAATGCAGATGCTTATAGATTCCCATATCCGAGAGTTGACGGAGCACCGCTTGATTTCAGCTTCTCAGGGCTAAAAACATCTGTTATTAATATCATACATAACGCACAACAAAAAGGAGACACTATAAATATTGAAGATCTCGGTGCTTCATACATCAAACAGGTTGTAAAGTGTCTTACCGATAATACAATGAAAGCTTCTGAATTGACTGGACTCAAAAAAATCGTTGTTGCAGGCGGTGTAAGTGCAAATTCTGTTTTAAGGCGTGAACTAACCATTCTTTGTAAAAAAAACAATCTCGAACTATATATGCCTGAATTATCATTGTGCGGGGATAATGCCGCTATGGTTGGCTCGCAAGCATATTATGAATATCTTGACGGTCATGTTGCAAAGGAAAATCTTAATGCAATCGCATCATTGGGTATTGACAAAATCGGTTTTTAATGGTATTATTTATTTTGATTTTAATATTTTTTAACAGGGAAAAATATTGACTAAAAGTATTTATCTGAAAAGGAGAGAATTTTAATGGAACTTACAACTAATAAGTCCATTCTTGCTTGGATCAACGAAAAAGTTGACCTTGTAAAGCCAGACAAAATCGTTTGGATTGACGGTTCAGAAGAGCAGATCAATGCTCTTCGTGCAGAAGCTGTTTCTACAGGCGAAATGATTAAACTTAACGACGAGCTTCTTCCTGAATGCTATCTTCACAGAACAAAGCCCAATGATGTTGCTCGTGTTGAAGACAGAACTCTCATCTGCACTCCTACAGAAGAGGAAGCAGGTCCTACAAACCATTGGATGGAGCCCTCAAAGTGCTATGAAATGCTCTATGATATAGCAAAAGATAGCTACAAGGGAAGAACAATGTATGTTATCCCTTATTCAATGGGTCCTGTTGGTTCTCCTTTCTCTAAGGCAGGTATTGAGCTTACAGACTCTATCTATGTTGTTCTTAATATGGCTATTATGACAAGAGTAGGCAAGAACGTTCTTGATGTACTTGGTGATAGCGAAGACTGGGTTAGAGGTCTTCATTGCAAATGTGATATTGATGCTGAAAAGCGTTGGATTTGTCAGTTCCCTCAGGATAACACAATCATCTCCGTAAACTCAGGTTACGGAGGAAACGTTCTTCTTGGTAAAAAGTGCTTTGCGCTTCGTATCGCTTCTTACCAGGGCT